>CAZLLL010000366.1:0-4170 GCA_964560255.1 uncultured Methylomonas sp. | reverse complement strand
TACGAACAAAAATCCTGCCCAATATTGGACGATTATTTATTTCCAGCTCCCTAAAACGCTATCTCAAGTAAAAACCTGAGAAATGAAATACTGGGAGGCGTTAGATAAAAATGAATTAAATGATAGAGTAGGTAGGATGTGCTGAGACACGAAGCGCATCTTTACAGTGTGCGGCAAGCACTAGCACATCGTTGCATGTGATGCGCTTCCTATCGTCAGCACATCCTACATTTCGATATTCAAAGTGTGTTTCACCTATCAAACGCCAAAGCGTTATCAGACGATGGGAGGTCGAAATTCGGGGGAGGTATTTCTGGAATGCCAGAAATTGATGGCGTGTGGAGATTTAATAACGGTTGGACTGAAAATACCGCCCGCACGATAGAATGCTGCTGCCAGTGTTTGCCCTAAATGACCACCATGATCATAGCTACAAACACCACATTGCTGCTCATGGTCATGAGTAGTAATGTCTGAATCAGAAACGGCTTGAGTGACCTGCACGGAAAAAACCGGGTGGGCTTGCTCCGCATCAGCCATAGACCAGTCATGAATATCTGTCACCATCCAGGTGGACATCCAGAATGTCATAAAGGCTAAAAAGTAAATACTCAATCGTTTCATTTTTTAATGATAACAAGAATTAATAAAAGTTCAAGTAAGTTTTTAAAAAAGAAAGTCAAACACTATTTTATTGACAATAATTCTCGATTAGACTATTCTGAAAATAAGAAAATTCTCAACGACCTATCGTAATGAAAAAACCAAGCCTTTCAATTTTGCTGATACTGGTGATGCTGATAACGCCTATTGCATCGGTATTTGACCATTGTGCTGGGTTGGATATGTCTGGTCATTTTTCTGAAATGCCAAGTTCTTCTGATACTTCGCTAGCTGATCATAAAACTCCTTTAGAGCATAAAAAAATGCTTAATGGGTCGCAGAACAATCAATTAGATGTAGACTGTCATAGCAATGGTCGTTGCACTCTACATGTTTGTGGTACTGATGTTATAAGCTCTTCTGCGCCTACAATTCATAGTGCTACTGCTGCCTATTATTTAATATTTGAATACGCGTCACCCTACAGTACCGTTTTATCCCCTGCTTTAAGACCGCCCAAACAAAGCCTCTAACAGAGGATTTGTATTCCTGATATAAGTAGTTCCCATCCATAAATAGATGTCTACTGCGAACGATCCAGGCGCGCAATCTTTCAGCCACAAGCTATAGTTATTTAGAATAACTAAACGCCTATATCCTGTGACCGAAATCTTACACACCTGAACCGTTCTCGCTACGACCCTGTTTATGGACGGAAACTAAGTAGGATGCGCTGAGGCACGAAGCGCATCAATTTTATTTAAGCTGATGCGCTTCCTGTCGTCAGCACATCCTACTTTCAATTGAAATACATTCCTCTAAAGACACATGCTGGTTATACCAGTTTTTATTTCCCTTGTGTAAGAGGATCTTATGATTTTACTCAACAAAACCACCATATTTTGTGTGTTGCTGGTTTTATCAAATATCGTTAACGCCGAACCAGGCAATATCCTAACATTGCAATCAGCACTGGATATTGCTGTACAAGATAACCCCAGTCTGGCACAAATCCAGGCGCGTTCCGAAGCCTTGGCAGCGATACCGTCACAGGTTGGTACTTTGCCTGACCCAGTGATTAGCTTTAACGCTTTAAACTTACCGGTCGATACCTTCGACCTTCATCAGGAAAACATGACCCAGATGCAGGGGGGTATTTCTCAAGACATCCCTTTCCCGGGTAAGCTGGCGTTACGCGAACAAGCCGCCAACTATCAGGCAGAAGCCGCTACATATGATGTCACCGAGGCTCGTTTTCGTCTGTTACGCGATGTTAAAAAAAACTGGTGGGCCTTGTTTTATCTGGATCGAGCTTTGGAAATTATCATCGCTAACCAGGATCTGTTACGCCAATTCGTTAAAATCGCACGCACCAAATACGAAGTAGGCGAGGGTTTGCAACAGGATGTACTACTGGCACAACTGGAACTCTCTAAGTTATTAGATACTGAAATAATCTTGACAGGGGCTATACGCAGAGCTAAAGCTCAACTCAACGCTTTGCTTGATCAATCGGCTAACCAGGCCTTTCAAATTCCCGCACAAACTCAGGAAGATCTGCCTGTGCTACAAGCAGAATCACGGTTATTTGCACAGGCTGAAAGCTATCGTGCTTTACTGGCTTCCCAGCGTGAATCCATAAACTCCGCCCAATCTCGCCTTGACTTGGCTAAAAAAGATTATTTCCCTGATTTTCAGGTCGGTGCTTTTTATGGCGGACGGGCAGACACGCTTTCTGGTCAGGAACGTGCTGATTTCCTTAGCTTAAAGCTCAGTATGACAGTGCCGATCTTTGCTGCTACAAAACAACGCAAAGCGGTTGATCAGCGTCATAGTGAATTGATGCAACAACGCTATGCCTTGCAGGATCAGTGGAATAATGTTCGTGCTGAAATATCAACCGCCTACAGTGATTTTCAGCAAACTAAAAATCAGGTGATATTGTTTAAAAGTGGCATCATTCCACAGGCCAGACAAACCGTCGCTTCCATGCTGGCAGGCTATCAAGTCAACAAGGTCGATTTTTTAAATCTGGTCCGTAGTCAGATTACTTTATATAACTATGAAACCCAGTATTGGAAAGCACTAACCCAAGCCAATCAGGCTTTAGCACAATTAACTGCCGTGGTTGGCAAGGAAGAAATTTATGAATAAGTCTGTGTTAATAACAGCCATACTGATGTTACTTTTAGGTATTGGTATAGGAAGCTGGTTGGGTAATCCTTTACAAAATGCACCTTACCCATTGGGGCATAAGAACATGCCTTCTGATAGCAAGCAGCTAGCGAAACAGCCCTTATTTTATCGCAACCCGATGAACCCCACAGTGACATCCCCTGTTCCCATGAAAGACTCGATGGGTATGGATTATGTACCGGTTTATGCTGAAGGTGACAGTGATACAAAAGCACCTGCGGGTACTGTAAAAATTGATGGAACCACGGTACAAAATATTGGCGTGCGTACCGCCAAGGCTGTTAAAGCATCGTTATCCCATACGGTGCGAGCAGTTGGAAGAGTCACTTATGATGAAGAACGCATGGTACATCTACACCCAAAAACCGAGGGCTGGATTGAAAAACTAAATGTCGATAAAACAGGGCAATGGGTGAAAAAAAATACCGATTTATTGAGTATTTATTCACCGCAACTAGTGGCTAGTCAGCAAGAGTATATTCTCGCCTTAAATAACCTGAAAGCCTTGGAAACCAGCCCGATTAAAGATATTCGTCAGGGTGCGGAAGATCTCGTTATAAGTTCCCGTGAACGCTTAAAGTTGCTGGATGTCCCCGCACATCAATTGCGGGAACTGCAACGTAGCCACAAAATTACTAAGAGCGTACATATTCATGCGCCCGAAAGTGGCATTGTGATGAAAATTGGAGCTCGTGAAGGGCAGTTTGTCACGCCAGCTACTGAAATTTATATGATTGCTGATTTACGAAAAATCTGGGTTTATGCCAATATTTATGAATATGAACTCCCCTGGGTTAAGGAAGGTGATCCGGTTGAAATGCAACTGGCCGGTATTCCGGGCAGAACCTTTAAAGGACATTTGGCTTATATCTATCCCTATGCCGAGTCTAAAACACGCACCATCAAGGTGCGCCTGATTTTTGATAATGAGGAATTACTCTTAAAACCAGAGATGTTTGCCGAAGTGACTATTTATGCGGACAAGCAAATGGATGCTATCGTGATTCCCTCTGAGGCCGTTATTCGTTCAGGTGCGCGTAACCAGGTTTTTGTTGTTCGAGAGCCAGGTAAATTTGAGCCTCGACTGGTTACTCTAGGTCTCGCATCGAATGGAAAAGTCATTGTTTTAAAGGGGGTTAATGCGGGTGAAACGATTGTCACCTCAGCACAATTCTTAATCGACTCGGAGTCAAAATTGCGTGAAGCAACCGCTAAAATGCTGGATGATATTGCAGGTAAGAACTCGGCTCATGCAAGCGATTCTTTGTCAGCAAACTCTGAAGATATGAATCACGAAGGAATGAATCACGAAGGGATGAATCATGAAGGGATGAATCACGAAGGGATGAATCATGAAGGGATGAATCATGA
>CAZLLL010000365.1:0-4190 GCA_964560255.1 uncultured Methylomonas sp. | reverse complement strand
GCGCATAGCTGGCTACGTAACGGTTGCTACAACGCAGAAGACGGACAAAAAGACGCGCAATATTGGATGATTATTTGTTTCCATCTCCCTTATGACAGAACATATAGTCGATCCGTATTAAAACGGTAGTCGAAAGAATGGTCTTGAATTAAATAGTTTTTATCGCTTAATGATAACGCTGACAATTCACTTTGCTTGCGACAGGGTGCTGATTAAGCAAGTGTTGCACTAAATGATGGCAATAATAAGGAATTTGCAAGCTGCCTTTGGCACCAAATCCGTTAAAAATATATAGGTTTTTATGTTCTGGGTGTTGACCAATAAAGGGAGATTTATCAAGTGTTGTCGGGCGAATATTAGCTTGTTGTCTGGTCAAGATAGCAGAGTTGAGAGTAGGAACTGTTTGAATTAAAGCATTGAGCAAGGTTTTTTTGCCTGTCAGGCTCGGCTTAGTATCCAGGTTTATATTATCAAACGTCGCGCCGGTACGAAATTCGTGAGTATTTAGCGGGATAAACCAGTGCCCGTAATTGAGTATATCCTGAGGTATATTTTGTTTTGATACTAGGGTTAATATTTCTCCTTTTGCGAGCTGAAAGGGGAGGTATTTAAACCAGGGATTGTAAATAGCTTGATAGCCTTCACAGAAAATAATTTTTTTTGCCGCTATATCTTGCCAGAAGATGCCGTTGTCAAATTGTAGATCCTGATATTCAAATTGTCTAGCCTGGTAGCTTTGTTTTTCTTGTAAATAAGTTTTTAAGCAACTGAGTAATTTTTGCGTTAATAAAAAACCGGTTTGTCTTTGCTGAATAATGCCTAGGGGAGCGTTAATGATACTAGGCGCCTGTTTAAGTTTTGGATCAAGATATTGTAGGTAGTGATCATCCTTGATACGTTGCTGGTATGTAATTAACTCCTTATTATTACGAACAATTCGCTGCATACTTTTTCTTATATAAAAGTCCTGTCGAAAAAACTGGCTTAGCGCTTGATAGGTTTTTTCTGCGTAAAATAATAGAGTGTCTAAATCCGTAGTTTTTACTAGGCGCATCCCAGTAATAGGGTTAATCAATCCTGCAGCAATTTGAGAGGCATTTTCTTGTTGATTGTCGACCAGATGGACGCAACTACCCTGTTTGATTAGTTCCCAGCTGAGTAAACTGCCAGCCAGTCCTTGGCCTATAATCAGATAGTCTACGTGTTTTGTCATATATTATTTAAGACGTAGGACATCAGGCTCACTGAATTTAACGCCTTCCCAGCCATATTGCATGAAATTTCTGATATTCTGATGTTCATTTCCGTTAGGGTTATTTAAGGTATCCTGATGATAAAAATCGCCAAATAAATTTAAAGTCTGAGATTTATCTAGCTGATGAAGTTTGGCAAAGGCAAATATTTTACAAGAACCTTCATTTGTTCCTGCACTATTTTGAAGGCAGTTTTCCCCCAGACCATTGCTAAAATTTGTCGGTGTGTATATATAGAATTTATGAATCATGGCAATGCTGTCATTAAAGCTAAGGGTTTCTTTAGCTGTTGCTTTACTTATAAATGTATTTAGAGACATGTGATATAAAATTAGGTTGCAGTAAGAGCTTAAAAAGCGATAGGGAAACAAGTGATTAATATATTAAGAATATAGGCTACAAACTTAAGACGGGACAAACAGTTCCTCCGTAGAGTGCGGCTTCATTGTCTTTTTGTCCGTCTTCGGTGTTGCACAAGCAGTTACGTAGCTCGCTATGCGCCGTGTGTGCGCCTTGAATACGAACAAAAATCCTGCGTCAGTTGTTCAACTTATTTCGTGCCCATTCCTAAGCAAAGTATAAGTTATACTCGGGTATTATTGAAATTTTTTAACCAGATATTGAAATCTTCTACTGATTGAGGTCTATTTAGATAATAGCCCTGGGCAATATCACATTGATAGCTTTTTAATTTTTCTAGTATTTCCTTGTCCTCCACACCTTCTGCAACCACTTGCAAGCCGAGGTTATGCGCTAAATTTATAGTTGCATTAACTATAACAGCATCACTTTCACTATGTAAAATATCCTTTACAAAAGAGCGGTCAATTTTTAATTCAGTTAATGGCATTTGCTTTAGGTAAGCTAAAGATGAATAACCCGTGCCAAAATCATCAATAGAAATTTTATAGCCCATACCATTAAGGCGCTGGATTGTTTCTAATGCCAGTTCTGGGTCGGTCATAATGGAACCCTCGGTGATCTCTAGGATAAACCATTCTGATTTTATACGAGTGGCAGCCTGAATTCCTGCTATTAAATCCGGTAATTCGGGATCATGTAAATCTTTGGCGGATAAGTTAATAGACACTTTAAAGTCATGGCCTTCGTCATGCCATTTTTTACAATCATTAAATGCTCTTCTGATAACCCAGATTGTGACTTCCTGTATGGTACGAGTTCGCTCAGCCATAGGAATAAATTCATCAGGAGAAATAAAGCCATGTATAGGGTGGTTCCAGCGAATCAAAGCTTCTGCGCCGTAAAGAGTATTGGATTGAATGGCAACTTTAGCCTGGTAATATAATGTTAATTCATTTCTCTGGATAGCATGGCGCAGCTCGCTCATGAGTGTTAGCCGGTGTGGGCTGTGTTGATCAAAGCTTGGGTTATAAACAGCAAGGCCATCTTTATTATCATGTGCCATATACAAAGCAACACCTGCTCTCTGAATCAAAGTATCGACATCATCACCATGCAAAGGAAAATAGACAATCCCTATGGAAGTGTTAATAGCAACCTGTAATTTTGCAATGACAAAAGTTGCGCGCATGCTTTGTTGAATACTATGGGCAATTGTTGTGATGTTTTCACTTTCATCAATAACAAGCAAGCTAAAAGTATTGCCTTCAATACGAGCAACATTCTCATAGTGAGCGATTACCCCCTGTAGGCGGCTAGAAATTTGCTTTATGACTAAATCACTGATACTTCGCCCTAAAGTATCATATATTTCCTTATAGTTTTCGATTTCTAATAATAAAAGGGACAGAGATTTATTTTGGTTGTTTGCTGACAGTATTGCCTGATCAACACGGTCATAGAATAAAGACCGGTTAGGTAAGTCAGTCAATGAGTCGTGAGTTGAGGAATAGGCCGCTTGTTGCTCTAAAGTCACCGCCTTATTGCGTAAATCATTGGTCTGATCAAGGATCATGGCTCCTGCCTGATAGGCAATAATTGAGCTAGAATATTGCCCCCAAAAACCAAAAACAAAGGGTAATGCATCTAATATCCACAAGCTGATATTTTCTTGTTGAGCCTTGACAATGCCTGATAGAGAAACTTCTCCAAAGGAGTAGTAACTCACTAAAAGTGTAGCGATAATAATGCTAATGATGGCAATAAAAACACCTTGATATGCTGTTTTTGATGCTTGACCTTTTAAGGCATTAACATTTAATAGTAATTGATAACCTTCAGATGATTGATTCATCTCTTGTTCCTTTGTTGAGTTATAATTGGCTGATAGAGGAAAAATACTTATGTCAAGAATATTTTATTCATATGATCAACACCAATTTAACATTGCAATTTGTTGCACCATTTTGCTGCAAGCCTGTTTAGGAATGGGAATTGAATAAGTTGTGCAATTATGACGCAGTATTTTTGTTTGCCTTCAAGGCGTGGTAACAGGCGCATAGCTAGCTACGTAACTGTTTCCGCAACGCAGAAGGCGAACAAAAAGACACGTCAGAATGCACACGTTATTTGATTCCCATTCCTTAATGACACTTGTAACAAATACTCTACTGATATTGACAATACTGCGCACGGCTGAATATTTCTAGCGACCAAATTTAGTCGATAACTACCTTGCTGTCACTGATACCTTTACCTTGTTTCCAACTGTTTCAGATTAAAACCATAACGGCCTTAATAGGCAGCCTTGACAAGTATAGTTTGAAATTTAATAATTAGTAGTACGCAGCTTTTATCTTTCAGTTAAGAGAGAAATATAAGAAGGGTATTGTTTTAATATATTTGGTAATTCTAATGTTTATTTAGGTGAAAAGTCAATTTACCCTTATTTTTCAATAAGGGCAGAGTGGGAAATCTTTTCTTTTCACCAATCTAACTTAAAAATAAAACATTAACTTTCCGTATCAAGAAGGGATTCTTTGGTTTCTCTTAATAATATACAGCGAGAAATGGTGG
>CAZLLL010000364.1:0-4205 GCA_964560255.1 uncultured Methylomonas sp. | reverse complement strand
AGTTGGTAGCCAGTATTTTTTATCTTATTTTTGAACAATCATTCTAGTGGAGTTAAGCAAATGATTTATGCAGCACCCAACCAAACAGAGAGTAAAGTCGATTTTAAAGCACGTTATGGCAATTTTATCGGAGGCGATTGGGTTCCTCCTGTTAAAGGGCAATATTTCGATAATATAAGCCCTGTCAATGGCAAAGTATTTTGTGAAATACCGCGTTCAACAGCCGAAGATATTGAATTGGCATTAGATGCGGCGCATCAGGCAAAAGATGCATGGGGAAAAACATCGGTGACTGCCCGGTCGAATATTTTATTAAAAATAGCTGACCGTATTGAAGCTAATCTGGAAAAACTGGCGGTAGCAGATACCTGGGATAACGGTAAAGCAGTCAGAGAAACACTGGCTGCTGATATCCCTTTGTGCGTAGATCATTTCCGTTATTTTGCGGGCTGTATGCGCGCTCAGGAAGGCTCTATTGGTGAAATTGATGAAAATACTGTGGCCTATCACTTTCATGAACCACTGGGTGTCGTCGGGCAAATAATCCCATGGAATTTTCCTTTACTGATGGCTTGCTGGAAACTTGCGCCTGCTTTAGTCGCAGGAAATTGTGTGATCATGAAGCCCGCGGAGCAAACCCCCGCTTCTATTTTGATATTAATGGAAATTATTGGTGATTTATTGCCACCCGGTGTATTGAATATAGTGAACGGTTTTGGGGCTGAAGCAGGACAAGCTTTAGCCAGCAGTAAACGTATTGCGAAAATTGCTTTTACAGGATCAACACCTGTGGGTTCATATATCCTGAAATGTGCCGCTGATAATATTATTCCTTCAACAGTTGAGCTGGGTGGTAAGTCACCGAATATATTTTTTGAGGATGTGCTAGATCAGGAAGATGAATTTGTCAGTAAATGTATAGAGGGTGCGGTACTGGCCTTTTTTAATCAGGGCGAAGTGTGTACCTGTCCCTCTCGCTTATTAGTTCAAGAATCTATCTATGATGTTTTTATAAAGAAAGTCATTGCGCGTGCGCAACAAATTAAGCGAGGTAATCCACTAGACACAGAAACGATGGTCGGTGCTCAGGCTTCAAAAGAACAGTACGATAAAATACTAAAATATGTTGAAATAGGTAAACAGGAAGGAGCCAAACTATTATTAGGAGGCAGCGTTGAAGTCTTAGAAGGAGAATTGGGTGAAGGGTATTATATCCAACCGACTGTAATGCAAGGACATAATAAAATGCGTATTTTTCAGGAAGAAATTTTCGGACCTTTTATCTCGGTGACGACTTTTAAAGATGAAGCGGAAGCTTTAGCACTCGCGAATGATACCGAGTTTGGACTCGGTGCTGGCTTATGGACGCGTGATATGAACCGTGCATACCGTATGGGGCGCGGCATTCAGGCCGGACGAGTGTGGACAAATTGTTATCATCATTATCCTGCACATGCGGCATTTGGTGGCTATAAAAAATCAGGTGTTGGACGTGAAACACATAAGATGATGCTGGATCATTATCAACAAATCAAGAATATGTTGGTCAGTTATGATATAAATCCATTAGGTTTTTTCTAGTCTTGTAGTATTTAACGAATAACTTCAAACACATACCTTACAGAGAGTAACCCTTTGTAAAATGGGAGTTGAGGAGTCTTTTAACCCCTCCTTAGGAACGTGCACGAAATAAGTTGGGCAACTGGCGCAGCATTTTTATTCGTATTCAAGGCGTATAAATAGGCGCATAGCCAGCTACCTCACTATTTATACAACGCTGAAGACGGATAAAAAGACAAGCAAGTTACACAAGTTAGGGAGCAGGAAATTAATAACCATCCAACTGAAAAAATATAATATATAAATATCAGTTAGTTATAAATTTATCTTGGATGATTATATTTTTCCATCTCCCTTATTTCGTGCACGTTCCTTAATAAGGAGAGGGACTGAACGGTTACTCTAGGAATGTTATTCTTACCTCATTGCTTTATTATTTTAACACTCGTGTTTACATTATGACCTACTAACACTCTATATTTTAAATACTTATGGCTGAACATCACACCTACGCAAACGAAACCTATCCTGTTAAAGCTAATATCGCTAAACATGCGTATATTAATAATGAGCAGTATTTAGCTTTATATCAGCAATCCATTGATCAGCCTGAAGAATTCTGGGCAGCACAGGCAGAGAGCTTTTTAGATTGGCAAAAACCTTGGGATAAAGTGCTGCAATATGACTACCCAAAAGGTGAAATAAAATGGTTTGCAGGCGGTAAGCTCAATGTCAGTGTGAATTGCCTGGATCGACATTTGGCAAAACGTGCTGATCAAGTTGCATTAATCTGGGAGGGTGATGATCCAGAGAATGATAAAAAAATGAGCTATAGGGAGTTGCATCAGGAAGTTTGTCGCTTCGCCAATGTATTAAAGGCACAAGGTATTAAAAAAGGTGATAGGGTGTGTATCTATTTACCGATGCTGATAGAATCTGCGGCTGTGATACTGGCCTGTACGCGGATTGGTGCTGTGCATTCAATTGTTTTTGGCGGATTTTCAGCAATGGCTTTAAGAGACAGAATTAATGATTCTGACTGTAAAATTGTCATCTGCGCTGATGAAGGGTTTCGTGGTGGAAAGGTTATTCCTATTAAAGCGGTTGTTGATACTGCACTAGAGGCGTGTCCGAGCATACAAAGTGTGGTGGTTATAAAAAACAGTGGCAACGATATTGCATGGAATGAGTCGCGCGACATTTGGTATCATCAGGCTATGTCTGAGGTTTCTGATCAGTGTGAACCGGAATGGATGGACGCAGAAGATCCCTTGTTTATCTTATATACTTCAGGATCTACTGGCAAGCCAAAAGGCTTAGTACATACCACAGGTGGCTATTTGCTCTATGCAGCGATCACACATAAATATATCTTTGATTATCAGGAAGGTGAAATTTACTGGTGTACGGCTGATATAGGCTGGATTACTGGTCATACTTATATGATTTATGGCCCTTTATGTAATGGTGCAACCACTTTATTATTTGAAGGTGTGCCCACCTATCCAGATGCAGGGCGTTTTTGGCAGGTAGTTGATAAACATCAGGTGAATATTTTTTATACTGCGCCTACCGCAATTCGCGCGCTCATGGCAATGGGTGATCAATATTTAGAAAATTCCCAACGCAGTAGTTTACGTATTCTAGGCTCAGTCGGTGAACCGATTAATCCCGAGGCATGGGAATGGTATTATAACTTGGTGGGCAAGCAAAATTGCCCAATTGTGGATACCTGGTGGCAAACTGAAACAGGGGGGATTTTAATTACCCCACTACCTGGCGCGACAGATTTAAAACCCAGTTCGGCAACACGGCCTTTTTTTGGTGTTAAACCTGCTATTTTAAGTAATGAAGGACAGCTGATAGAAGATGGCTCTGAGGGGGTATTAGTCATAGAACGCCCCTGGCCAGGACAGGCTCGAACAATATATGGGGATCACCAGCGTTATATTGATACCTACTTTAAAAATTATCCAGGCTATTATTTTTCTGGCGATGGCGCGAGGTGTGATGACCAGGGATATTACTGGATTACAGGCCGCGTTGATGATGTGATTAATGTTTCTGGGCATCGTATGGGGACAGCTGAGGTTGAAAGTGCTTTAAATGAAAATACTCATGTTGCTGAATCTGCCGTTGTTGGTTATCCACACAATATTAAGGGGCAGGGAATTTATGCCTATGTGACTTTGAATGCAGGGATAGAAGGGAGCGATAAATTGAAAAAAGAACTGGTCAATTTAGTGCGCGCTAAAATAGGCCCTATTGCCAACCCTGATTTGATTCAATGGGCTCCTAGTTTACCGAAAACCCGTTCGGGTAAAATTATGCGTAGAATATTGCGTAAAGTGGCAGCCAATGAAGTTGATAGCTTGGGTGATACCTCTACCCTGGCAGATCCCGGGGTGGTGCAAAGTATTATTGATAACCGATTAAATCGTTAAAGCTAGCGTAAGATTGGTAACCGTTCATACTCCCCTTTGTAAAATGGGAGCTGAAGAGCCTTTTTTTAATAAAACCTCCCCTATCCCTTATTGATAAGGAGGGGGACTGAACGGTTATTAAGGTTAGCCTTAGATGTAATCTCAAAAAGTGGCTACCAACTTAAGACGGGACAAGCCATCATTTGTAGGGTGGGCAATCTT
>CAZLLL010000363.1:0-4255 GCA_964560255.1 uncultured Methylomonas sp. | reverse complement strand
TGAATTTAAACGAACTCTACAATATAGGGTATGGGGCTTCGACAGCCTAGGTAGCTGCACTCTTTATCTCGTTTCAAACGTTTAGTGTTGATGCACTCAGAAATATTTTGTTATGTAAGGCTTATAAGGGAGCTGGAAACAAATAATCATCCAATATTGCTGGTCTTTTTGTCCGTCTTCTGTGTTGTAGTAACCGTTACGTAGCTTGCTATGCGCCGGTTACTACGCCTTGAATACGAACAAAAATCCTACCCAATACTGGATGATTATTTATTTCCAGCTCCCTAAGTATTTCCCCTATTAGTGGGTTTATGTTTATTGAGTTTATAATGATAAACGTTATGGGCGGGCGCAATACCCGTTCTGCTATAGCTATTGATCTGTCGCATTCATAGTCTTAAGCAGCTGAATCATCATTTGATGATTACCTTTGAATAAGCTTGTATGCGATCTGTCTAAATCAATAACCAGCAATAAAACCGCAGAAAATGTAAGCACCAGAGCAACTGTCGCAGCAGGGTTACGCTTGCCAGTTAATCCTGCATGGTATCCAAGTACGCTCATTGCCAAAAAGGCTATAAAGTATAGAGTTCCCCAGATGGTAATGGATATTCTATTGAGCAAAGCAACCCAGACTCTGCGCGTTCTAATATCAAATAAATTATTCAATGACTGCACATACAGTTCCACGGTAAATTTATCTGGAGCGTGCTGTGCTACGACGACAGCGTTTTTCCAAAGTAAACTTTCTATTTTGATGCCTTGACTTATAGCTTGTTGAAGTTTGTCAAGCTGCTCAAGGCGTACATAACGAGGAGCCTGAATATTCACCTCAGTGTATTCACGAAGTAATTTTTTTGCTTGCGATGAATCCGGGGCTAATAGTAAATCGGCGCGCAGGTAAGCCGTTCCAATTGCATTAACAGTATCTACAACCATCAGTTTTTTTGTTGCAAAACGCATTTCAGCCTTAGCAAAAGTAAAGGCTAATAAAAATGTAAGCAAGCCGAGCGTTGTGCCCATAATGGCATTGATCTGCGGTTTTTGAGCTTCCTTTATAGATAAAATATTTCTATTACTTAAGCGAAATCCAGCTTCAATAAAAGCCAGAAATGCCAATATCGTCATAATAAAAAGTCCCCATATCGGGAATTTATCTAACACATGCAGTGGAATATCCAATTGTGCTCCTTTTGAGCATAACAAAGTGAATAGAGAAATGAGGCATCTTTCACTTTTTTCTAAAAGTAGTTTATTCTGTTTAACGGGCAACCAAGTGTAGGCGTAAAAAAGCTTTAGCTTTTTATGAAGTCTGCAATAGCAAAGCTATTGTACTCCTGCAAAAATGCCCCCATGGAAAATTAAACGTTTAAACGGCTACCAATTTAATACGGGACAACTCCTTTACAAAATAAGTAGGGTGGGCAGTTTTTTTTGCCCACCATCAAGTTGAACCTCGGTGGGCAGAAAAGATTGCCCACCCTACAAATGATGGCTTGTCCCGTCTTAAGTTGGTAGCCGTTTAAACTAAAGGAATTATATCTGACTTTATTTAAAAAATTGCTTTATTTGTGGTGCAAAATACCAAAGAAGAAACATCACAGCCGCAGTGGCTAACACTGGGATGGCAATTTCCGGGTTAGTGCGTAAAGTAATTTTTGCGATGGCTAACAGTGCTATTGCAACCAGAAGTTTAAGTAAAGCTAAAAGCCAACTCAATAATTCAGTGATAATTTTTTGAAAAGTGTTCAATTGTATTCCTAGGTAAAACTTTATACTATGATTTTAGAGGCTTTCCTTCAAGGCAAACCAGTAGATAAAATTTAGATTAATCAGTCGGCATTTTTTCACGCAATTTTAAAAAACGCTGATAGCGTACACTAGAAATAACCCCTTTTTCAACGGCTTCACGTACAGCGCAGCCCTTGTCTTTGACATGACTGCAATTATTAAACTGACATTGATCAATAAAGGGTTGAAATTCTCGATAGCCTTGCGCTAACTGTTGTTCTGATAGTCCAGCCAGACCAAAAATTGCGACTCCTGGGCTATCAATTAAATCACCACCTTCTGGTAAATGATAAAGTGTTGCGGCTGTTGTGGTATGCCTGCCGTGTTTGGTTATTGCAGAAACGGTATTGGTTTTTAGGTCCTTATCAGGAATAAGTGCATTGGTTAACGATGACTTTCCAACGCCTGACTGGCCGGTAAAAATACTGATTTGATTGCTGAGAGCCTGTTGCAGGTTTTCTATACCGTTTTTTTCTTTTGCGCTGACTCTATAGAGTGGGTACTTTAGTTTGACATACGTTTCCAGCTCTTGCTCAATCTTTGTAGAGGCTGCTAAGTCGGCTTTGTTATAGATTAATAGCGCATTAAGATGACGATTTTCACAGATAGCAAGGTATTGGTCGATTAATAAAAAATCACAAAAAGGTTCGGTTGCAAAAACGATAAAAACCTGATCAATATTGGCTGCGACAGGGCGTGTTTTATTGCCTTTATTGGGGCGCTCTAATAGCGAATGGCGGGGGAGTAATTCTTCAATGCGTCCTTGATCTTTAGCAACGATAGAGATTTTAACCTGATCACCTGCGGCAACAGTGGCTATTTTTCGACGTATTTGACAAAGGATAATGGTGTTATCAACTTCTACGGCGATACCTTTTCCTAGGTGAGAAATAACCAGCCCTGTATGCAATTCTATCATTATTTAAACATTATCGGTTTATGTCTCGTGAAAAGGAAATTTATTATAATATATTGTAGGGGCAATCCCCTGTGGTTGCCCAACTGATGCAATTTCAATGTGAGACAATCATAAGAGATTGCCCGTACGATAATTATAATTTCGGCTCTAAATGTGCAATACGAATAGCCGCAGGTGGGTGGCTATAGTGAAAAGCAGAAAATAAAGGATCAGGTGTTAACGTGCTGGCATTTTCTTCATAAAGCTTTACTAAGCCACTGATTAATTTACTGGCTTGCGCATTTTCGGCCGCAAAATCATCGGCTTCAAATTCAAATTTACGTTGAAAATACGCACTAATAGGTGTCATAAAAGTTGTAAAAACTGGTGATACCAACATAAATAACATTAAAGCCACGGCATTAGAAGGCACATTAACCCCCAGACCAGTAAAGAACCATGGCTGATTAATTAGCCAGCCTAAAATAGCAAGGCTGATTAAGGTCATAATGGAGCTTGCGACTAGCATTTTGATCACATGTTTGCGTTTAAAATGGCCTAATTCATGGGCTAATACGGCCTCCATTTCATCATCATCTAAAGACTCAGCTAAAGTATCAAAAAATACGATGCGCTTATTATTTCCCATGCCGGTAAAGTAAGCGTTACCATGGCCAGAACGCTTGGATCCATCCATAATAAAAATACCATTACTACTAAATCCACAGCGATCAAGTAGTTGGTTGATGCGTTCTTTTAACGAACCTTCTTCCAGAGGGGTAAATTTATTAAATAATGGTGCAATAATGGTCGGATAGAGCCAGCTCATCAGTAGTGAAAAACTGATCAGTATCGCCCAGGTCCAGAACCACCAGCTACTACCAATAGCCTCCATAACCCATAAGATTAATGCTAATAAGGGTAAGCCTATTATGGCAACTAAGGCGGTTTGCATTAACATATCTTTGAAAAACTGATTAACGGTACTGTTATTAAAGCCATATTTTTCTTCAATAACAAAAGTTTGATAAAGTGTTGTGGGCAGTTCAAGAATGGACATTATGGCGAACAGAGAGGCCATTGCTGCAATGCCTGAAGTAATAGGTGAAAGATCAAAGCCTGCCCAAAAGTTAAACACCAGACTGATGCCACCGCCTAGGGTTAGTAATAATAGAAAGACGATACCGACGACACTGTCTATATCACCTAGCTTGCCTTTTTCAATAGTATAGTCGGCTGCTTTTTGGTGAGCTTCCAGCGTGATTGATTCGGTAAACGCTTCTGGTACTTGCTCACGATGTTTCAGTACGTAGGTTGCCTGGCGTCTGGATAGCCAGAACTGCACAGAATAGGATAAAACCAGTGCGATTAAGAAGATATAAGTAAAAGTATTCATTGCTAAGATAAATAGGTCTAAAATAAAGTTCTATTTTAGAGTAATAATAAGCATTTGTAACTTCTCTTTCATTTTATAATTTGAGGTTAGCAACTTTAGACGAGGCAGGTTTTCAGTATTAAGGAATGGGAATTGAATAAGTTGTGCAATTATGACGCAGTATTTTTGTT
>CAZLLL010000362.1:0-4258 GCA_964560255.1 uncultured Methylomonas sp. | reverse complement strand
AATAAAATTTTTAATTTTTTTCTTTGCTAGCCTTCATGTGTAAACTACTTTATAGAAAATATGAAGGATGCCTAAAAAACTCTATTTTTTGTAAAAACATACTCAAACTTCTTACATTGAGTGGGTCTATTGTCTGTTTTTTTATATTAAAAATACATTAATTATTAGAGTGTTATGGAAAACCGTATAAATAATAAAAATATAATATTAGAAATCAGGCATTTTTAATTGCATGTAACACATTGATTTAAAATTATTCTATATAAGTCATTAAAACCTAATAAACTTAGTATAACCATTTGCTTTAAAATTAAAAGTTAATCGAAAAATATAAAACCATACCCGCTCAATGTGAGAAACTTACCAGAATTTCATTAAATTTTGAATTTTTTCAATTCTATTAAAAAGGTTAAATTAATTTTGCGTGGGTACTTATAGACTGATGGGCACGCTATCACTTTCCCACCCTAACAGAATTGTAATTTTCTTAAGGAATAGGCACGAAATAAGTGAGTTATGCAGCACCAGCTGCAGGAATATAACACTTTAGATTTTAAGACGGACACCTCAGAGGGGAGTGAGCTTTAGCCTACACACAAATCACGTAATACACTTTTCGTCACATCATAAACAAATGAAAGGTACCAGAATTAGCCCTCATACGCGCCAGATCAATAACATAAGCCATTAATTTTAAATAAACGGATATCAATTTATAGCAGGAGACCGTGTTGGTAGGAGCAGTCTTCGCCCCGTTAAGGTAAAGGCTTGTTCTATTTCACAACTGAAGGTCGCTCCTAGCGATGTAAATAAGCACTCACGCATTATTGTTTTAACTAAAAAATTATGAGAGGTGAAATTCATCATTTTCAATAAAAAATTCTATTTTTTGCTCAAGTACTTGTCATTCCAGTAAATTCACAGAATATGGGTTACCTTGAAAGGGCTGCTCTTTTAGGCTGCCGAAGCCCCATGCCCTATATTGTAGAGCATATTTAAATTCAATGCTTTACCGTTTTTTAAAACGTAAAATATCGAAAAAATAGGTTTTTCAACCCCTATTTATTTTGCCCCCCCTCCGAAGAAACCATCAATGACTTATGAAAAATATATTATTTATAATCAACGACTTTACTAGCATTTTATCTTCACTCTTTCCCGATTTTTGTAATAGGATTTTAAATGAAATAAATATTTAACCAAAAAATAGAATACTAAAAAAACATAAGTGACTAATTTAAAAAATAAAATTATATAATTTCTCCCAAGAAGTTATTTTTTAATGCCTAGGGGCAGGACTTCGATAACCTACTGCCCTTCCCTCTTAATAAACGGGCACACCTGAATACCATAACGATACATCATAATACTTTACTCTATGCAAAGACTAAGGGCAGTTTGCAGCATAGTTACCTTTCTCCGTACGCATTCGTCCAGACCCAGCGATAAAAATTTTACGAGAACTATCAACAGCAGCAGGCGGACAAAAGGTAAAATTCCCTAAATTATTCGCTCGACCATGTGGGCGGTAAGTAATAAAGCGAACAAAATTATTGCCTTTAATATTAACACCGCCCGAGTAGGCAGGGTAATTTTTTAACACCAACTCACCCGCATTTCTAGCACCATTGTCATTATCATCTACAAATATTCTCCAGCCGTTACTCCACTTAGCCCCCTTTCTTCTAATGGTGATGGCTTGCCGGCGCTTGATGGAGATGCTACGCGCCAGATTTAATGAAGCAATCATATCATTTGCCTGGGTAGTCAATTTTTGACGGTTGATAATATCTATAACGGCTGGAAACGCAATGCTTGAAATAATGCCAATCAGCGCAACAGTGACCATCAACTCTAGTAAAGTAAAGCCTTGCTGGCTGGTTTGCCTTTTCTTTAATTTATTGAGTATTTTCATTTTATTTTGCTCAAAACCTGAATGTCTAAGCCCCGATAAAATTATTAACATTGTTTATTTAATACCTTCGCCAATTTAAATTTTGGTTAAAAAAGACAACTTTAGACCTATATAGATCAATTGCTTATAAGTTAAAATTACACGAATAATAGCTACTTTTTCATTTTGGCGAAGGTATTGTTATTACAAGTGCTTTCATTATCTACGAACAATATCCTATAGAGCGGGCGCACAAATTAAAATATAATATTTTAATATAAATATCAGTTTATTAGGAATATTTTCTATTGAAAAATACGAATTTCAATAATTTACGACCTACTAAAAAACTTACATTGAGCGGGTCTATTGTCTGTTTTTTTATATTAAAAATACATTAATAATTAGAGTGTTATGGGGAACTGTATAAATAATAAAAATCTAATATTAGAAATCGGGGATTTTTACTGCATGTAACACATTGATTTTAAATGATTCTACATAAGCCATTGAAATCTACTAAACTTAGTATAACCATTTGTTTTTAAATTAAAAGTTAATCAAAAAATATAAAACCATACCCGCTCAATGTGAGAAAAAACTAATGGTTCTTTTCCTTATGGCGTGAAGGTATCATTCATTGATTTATTTTTTAAAATATAGCAATTTAATACACGATCCAGACTACCAACTTGAGACTGGACAAGGACCTGCTAAATATTAGACAGAAGTAATACTCGATGTTCAAGTTTTTGAGGGATATTTTATCACCAAAAATATAAGACAATGATTTATAATATTTTTTTAAATCATCACTAAAATTAACATGTTTTTAAATCAATTTCTTATAAAAAACTTGAGGATCGAGTAATAGCTTTAGTTATTGCCGAGTTCGGAAAAGACTAAAACAATTACTCCTGTGCCACATCAAACTCTATAAGGGTAAACTATTTTTAGAGCAAGAGGTTCGAATAACGCATAATTTTTTCGCAAAAAATATCAATATAGAACTCAATGCCCATTAATTTAGTTAATTGCGGCACCGACAGACGTTTGAATTTCATTAACTTCTTGTACATTAAAACGCCCTGATTCGCCAAAAACAGGGGGCTTTGGTGGCTCAGGCAATGGAATTTCTATGCCTGGCGGGGTCACCAATTCTGTTGTCACCGTATGATTATCAGTTTCAAAATTTCGGCCATGGAAGCGAATGGAGGATATTTTTGAACATTCATCTTTCGATGTCAGGTTTAAATAAGCGTAAGGTTCACCGCTATTCAGATCCAGATAATTCTGAGTAGGATTCCCCATATGCCCACCTTGACTGGCGCTTGTTTGAATAAAGCCATCGGAGTCCCAGACCAGCTCCGTTTCCACATCATACACAAGCCCATTTTCTAAAGTAACCTGTAGTTTATTCGCATAATCCCCTGCACTCCACCAAAACCCAAAATAAGTAACAGGTGTATCAAATGTCAAGGTTACGCCAGGATTATCCTCAGTACTATGCACAGTACTCCTGATAAACAAATAATGACCCACTCCATAGGCAGCACCATATCTATTAGGTGCATCAACCTGACTACCTGTCCCTTCATACGTGCCAACACCGTCCCAGACTGCTGTCGTATAATTTGGCTGATTATCACGAAAGACTAAATTTGAGTTCGGGACTGATTCAAAATCATAAGTATTTAAGATATCCGACACCACGGTGGACTCTTGAACAAGTGGTGCATCTATCGAAAAAAACAGCCCTTCTGCTGTCGCAGTATTGCACGATTCTGGTGTCACGGGTATGGGCACGGGACACTGCCCAGTCGCTGCATCATAAAGAGTATCATCCTCACCCGCGCCGTGATGGCTCTTATGAGCCTCCCAGGCTGATGCAGTCATCGAAATGACTTGTACATTCTCAACATTTTCCGATAGAAAATGGCAGATCGTTATTTCATCCCCAGTAGCATAGACATTATTCGATGTCATTGCCAGTGCACCTAGGCATGTCAAACCCGCCAGCCTGAGTGCGGCTGTACTCTTACTATATTTCATTTGTTTCTCCATTTATTTTTACATTGTGATCTTGATTAAATTTCAGGAATGGGGATGTTGTTGTATGTACCTCACACAGTCATTTGTTTATCTTCAAGGTGCGTACACGGCGCATAACAGAACAGACTACGCCACTCTTTACACAACAAAGAAAACAGATAAAAAACTTGCCAAATTCACACCTTATATTGTCCTATTCCTCAACTCCCTTATGGGCTGTACTTCTCGCCCACGTTTTTCCATTAACATCCTGTATTACCTTAGGGAGCTGGAAACAAATAATCATCCAATATTGCTAGTCTTTTTGTCCGT
>CAZLLL010000361.1:0-4261 GCA_964560255.1 uncultured Methylomonas sp. | reverse complement strand
TCCCGTCTTAAGTTGGTAGCCTATTTATGGATCTATTTTTATAAAATCAATAAGTTATAATATATTTTATGCATCAGAGCTACCATACATCAGCTCTTCTATAAAAATATAGAGCAATTGTATAAATAAAACAAAGTATAATGCAAGTGTATATCGCATCATTCAGCTGGGGGAAGTAAAAAAATCCGTCCACTTTACTCCAGTTAATAGTCAGAGTTTTATCTCTCAGAAAATCCCCACTTTAAGCACTATCCCTAGTATTTTATTTTTTATGCCAACGCAACAACTTATCCAGAAAATCTCCAAAAACCTATCCAAAACACTTAATAAAGACCGGCAACCCATCAAGCGTCAACTAGACCGTTTGCGTAATGAATTAAGAAAAGGCAAAGAAGTCGAAGCAGAGCTCCTCAGGCTGGAGCTCAAATTAAAACAATCCATAGCAAAACGCACTGCTCGTTTAGAGAGCTTTCCCGTTCTGGAATTTCCGGATTTACCTATTTCTGCTAAAAAAGATGAAATAGCGGATTTAATACAAAAAAATCAAGTGGTGATTCTCTGTGGTGAAACTGGCTCTGGAAAAACCACCCAATTACCTAAAATCTGCTTATCAATAGGGCGTGGCGCAGCGGGACTGATTGGTCATACGCAGCCAAGACGTATTGCTGCACGTACCGTCGCTGACCGGATTGCTGAAGAGCTAAAACAGCCTATAGGGCAGGGGGTGGGTTATAAAATCCGTTTCCATGATAAAACACGGGAAACGTCTTTAATAAAACTTATGACGGATGGTATTTTATTAGCCGAATCGCAAAATGATCCCTACCTGAATCAATATGACACCATCATTATTGATGAAGCCCATGAACGCAGTTTAAATATTGATTTTCTACTGGGTTACATGCGCTGGCTACTACCACGTCGCCCAGATTTAAAGCTGATTATTACCTCGGCAACCATTGATCCCGAACGTTTTTCTGAGCATTTTTTCAATGCTCCCATTATTAATGTCTCAGGCCGTACCTTTCCGGTAGAAATGCGTTATCGCCCGATAGAGCAAGATGAGGAAGAGGATGAAACGACAAAAGATGTGCAACAGGCTATTTTAGATGCGGTTGATGAATTACAACGTGATATTACTGGTGATATACTGATTTTTCTCAGCGGTGAGCGGGATATACGCGAGACCAATGAATCGCTGACTAAGCATAATCATGGTCGTTATGAAATTTTACCGCTGTATTCCAAGCTCAGCGTCAGTGAGCAAGAGCGTGTATTTAAAACTAGAGCAGGTAAACGGCGCATCGTATTAGCGACCAATGTAGCCGAAACATCACTAACCGTACCGGGTATTCGTAGTGTTATTGATGTTGGCCATGCACGTATTAGTCGTTATAGTCATCGCAGTAAAATTCAACGCTTGCCGATAGAAAAAATATCGCAAGCCAGTGCTAATCAAAGGGCAGGGCGGTGTGGTCGTGTGGCCGATGGGATATGTATCCGCTTGTATTCTGAAGCTGATTATCTCAGTCGTCCTGAATTTACTGAGCCAGAAATTAAGCGTACCAGTTTATCTGCGGTTATTTTACAAATGGCTGCGCTAAAATTAGGTGATATCCGTGACTTTCCTTTTGTAGAACCACCCGAAGATAAAATGATTCGGGATGGCTTAACGAGCTTACAGGAAGTTAATGCACTGGACAAATCAGGTAAATTAACAGCTATCGGTCAGAAGTTAGCTAAACTCCCTGTAGACCCAAAACTGGCGCGAATGTTGATTGCTGCCGAAGATATGTCTTGTCTGAGTGAAGTTGCTATTATTGTGTCGGGCTTAAGTATTCAGGATCCACGTGAAAAGCCCGCAGATAAAATGCAGCAAGCAGACAGTAAACATGCTGCATTTATTGCAGAAGGTTCAGATTTTCTCAGTTTTGTTAATATCTGGAATACCTTTGAGGAACGTAAAAAACATTTATCCAATAATCAGTTACGCAAATGGTGTAAACAAAACTTTCTCTCCTATATACGTCTGCGCGAATGGCAAGATGTACATACACAGATATTACAAGTGATCAAAGGTGAGTTAAAACTTAAACTCAATAGTACTGAAGCGTCTTATGAAGCAGTGCATCAAGCTTTATTACCCGGCTTATTGTCTAATATTGGCTTTAAACATGAGCAATATGAATATTTAGGGGCGCGTAATTTAAAATTCTTTATTTTCCCTGGGTCGGGACAGCATAGGTTAAAGCCTAAATGGATTATGGCCGCTGAGCAAGTTGAAACCAGTAAGGTCTATGGCCGCTGTGTAGCAAAAATAGAACCGCAATGGATAGAGCGTTGTGCTGAACATCTGATCAAAAAAAATCATTTTGACCCACACTGGGAGAAAAAGGTCGCACGTGGTGCTATTTTTGAGCGTACTTTATTATTTGGTATTACACTACAGAGTCGGCGTAAAATTCCCTATGAACAGGTGGATGCTAAAGCGGCGCGACAAATGTTTATCCGTCATGCTTTAGTGGAGCATGACTATCAAACGCGCGCGCCTTTTTATAAAGCTAATGAAGCCTTATTAGAAGAAGTGGGCTATATTCAGCATAAAGGCCGTCGCGTTGATTTAATTGAAGATGAAGAGTGGTTGTATGATTTTTATGATCAAAAAATTCCTGAATCCGTTGTTAATGGTATTACCTTTGATCAATGGCGTAAAAAAGTAGAATATGAACAACCGCGACTATTATTTTTAACAAAGGAAGATTTAACCCGTCAGGATGAAGGGCATATTAGCTCATGGGAATATCCAGATGAGAAGACTATCGGCCGTTTAACGTTACCCTTACAATATCGTTTTGAAATTGGTCATGAAGAAGACGGTGTGACAGTGATTATACCCGTGCATCAATTAAACCAACTGACCGAGCAAGCCTTTGACTGGCTTGTACCTGGTTTGTTAAAAGAAAAATTGATTGCATTAGTCAAAGGTTTACCGAAACAATTACGCAAACATTTCGTTCCGGTACCCAATATGGTGGAGCGTTGTCTGGAAATTGAGCCGGATGGTAAAGGCTCACTATATGAATGGCTGGCGATGCGTCTACGTAAACTCACCGGGGAATCCATTCCTCTAACCGCATGGAACACTGAGCTGATTACCGATCATCTGCGTATGAATTTCCGTGTGATTGATGAACAGGGCAAACATCTGGATAATAGCCGTGATTTAAAATCCTTGCAGCAAAAATATAATAAAACAGCAGGAGACAGCTTTAATCAACTGGCAGAAGATGAGTTGAATTATACTGGCTGTATTAAATGGGCTTTTGATGAGTTACCGGAGATTTATCAATTTGAACAAAGCGGGCAAAATTTTATGGGTTACCCAGCGATTATTGATGAAGGCGATGCAGTGGGTGTGCGTATATTAGATACTCAGGAAAAAGCGGCTTTACAACATGAGTCAGGTTTGCTGCGTTTGTTTCTATTGCAATTAAAAAAAGAAACCAAATATATACTAAAAAACCTACCTTTTTCGCCGGAATCGGAGCTAGTCTATAATCGTCTGGATAAGCATTCTGATTTAGATAAAGATATTATGAGCCGCAATTATAAAGACGATATGCTGGGCTTGATAATCAAATCCGTTTTTGTGAGTGGCCGCACAATTCGTAATGAACAACAATTTGAGCAGTGCTTAAAAGACAACAAAGCTGAATTGATTAATATCGCCAATAAAACGGGTAAAAATGCAGTACAGGCACTCAAGCATTATGCACAACTTAAGCCGCAGGTGGATCGCCTTCCTCAGCAAGATAAATCAGTTATTGATGTACAAACACAGTTAGCACGATTGTTTTACCGAGGTTTTTTGACCCTGACAGCAGACGAGCATTTAAAGCACTATCCGCGTTATTTAAAAGCTATAGAAGTACGTTTGCAGACGATGTTACAACAGTCAGATAAAGATCAGCAAAAAATGCAGCAAATGGCAAGATTCCAGCAATGGTATTGGCAAGGCATAGCAAAGCGGCAGAAAAATGAAGTAGTAAACCCTGAGCGGGAGGCTTTTCGTTGGATGCTGGAAGAGTTTAGAGTATCATTATTCGCCCAGCAATTAAAAACCGCTTACCCAGTATCGGCAAAGCGCCTGGAAAAAGCGTGGAATAGTCTGTAGAGAGGTCTTTCTCAAAGCTTACTGAAATCCACTAAATTTAGTATAACCATTTGTTTTAAAATTAAAAGTTAATCGAAAAATATAAAA
>CAZLLL010000360.1:0-4270 GCA_964560255.1 uncultured Methylomonas sp. | reverse complement strand
ATTTTCTTTTTAATCAATAGGTTGGTGACCACGGAAGATGAAGGAGAGCCAAAAATACTGCGTCATAATTGCACAACTTATTCAATTCCCATTCCTAAAGCGTATTACGCCTATAAATTTAAAAATGTTTCTTCCTTTTTTCCAGAGGTTAATATATCAGTGCTAAAGCTATTATTAAGTGATTGAACCAAGCCCTGTGCACGTGTTTTAATCATTGATAAGGTTTCCTGGACATCTTTAGTCCAGCCCACTGGTTCCATAATTGCGAAGAGGATGCGCCAGAGTGTCACGCCTTTATTAAAGAGTGCAGGCAAATTTTCTATCAGGCCTAGCTCAGCTTGTCGTTCAGCTAATTTTTTGCTGATGAACTTAGCATGTACTTTACTACTGTATATGTGTACGGGTATTAGAATAACGAATAGCATAAAGAAAAATATTGATGCGATAAATGGATCGAGTAAAACGGCAACAAGCCCCATTTGAATTTCACCCGCAACCAGTGTTAATGCAATAAGACTGAGTATTAGAATGATAGTGAAGTGAGTGCGATCTTTCCACAGCACAATCGCTTTTTTGACCTCACGAATAACAACACTATCAAATTCATTGATATGCTGTTCCAAAGTATTCAAAATACGATAGGCACTGTCTACATCAATATTGGTCAGTTTTTGTTCTATGGTTAGTTGATCCGTTGCCTGGGTATTTTGATGGAGCGCAAAAAACTGCCCAGTGTGTAAGCCTAAATGATTGAGTTGATGCTGCCAGTTAGTCAGGTTTATCGGGCTTGTATCTCCCGGTGGTTGATTTATGACATAAACAAATTTGCTTGGATTGTGACTTTTTGCCGTTGTCTTTAAAAAGGGGATAAGTGCAGTACGGTATTCTTCCAAATTAGGCTGACTGGCATCAAAAAAGATAAAAACCAAGTCGGAAAGAGCAATAGCATGTTCACGTAGTAATGCAACACCCTCATGTTTCAGGTTAGGTGAAAAGCCTGGTGCCAGAATAATCGTTTTATTTTTCAGATTCTGACTACTATTCGTCTTAAGGTCTAAATAGTTGTTGATGTGACGACTGTCTCCCTTTTCTATTTTCTCCAGACGCTCACTGATATGAAAAAAGGGAAAGCGTGGATCACCATCAACGGCTGTGCCTGGCAGAGTCATCGGAGTTTCACCTTCGCGGTGAATCAGAACGGTGAACTGAGCACTGCTACTATGTGTATCTAAAACAGGTATCGCGGTACCTAAATAACGATTAATAAAATCATTTTTTCCCGAAGTGGGGTCGCCGATCAGTGTAATAACAGGGGACCATGAGGTTTTATTGGCAAGTGAATCATCCATATTGATAAGCCCTAGGTCATAAGCAACCTGATCCAGTTCGTGGTAAAGCCTAAAAGCTTGTAGCAACGCGGGGTTTTTATCAGCGAGCTGTATTTCGACATGTTGTAGTGAGGAGCTTACAGATTTTTCAGTGGTACTCATAGGCTTAAAACCGTTGTCTTCGATGATTTAGTAAAAATCGACTTGCTTATCACGGTAGAGCGAGTCGTTCAGAATAATATGTTAGATAATCTGGGTTTTAAAGCGGACTAAAGTCCGCTCTACTGTGGATTATACGCTATAGGTGCGTTTAATATAATTTTCAACAATGACCTGAAATTCTTCGGCAATCCTATCACCTTTAAGCGTCACTGTTTTTTCGCCATCTTCATATACAGGTGCAACCGGTGATTCACCCGTGCCAGGTAAGCTAATGCCGATATTTGCATTTTTGCTTTCGCCAGGACCATTGACCACACAGCCCATTACGGCGACTTCCATTTCTTCCACACCGTTATAGAGCTCACGCCAAGTGGGCATTTGTTCACGTAGGTAGCCTTGTATATCCATAGCCAGTTTTTGAAAATAATCACTGGTTGTGCGACCACACCCGGGACAAGCAATAACCATCGGTGTAAACGAGCGAAAGCCCATGGTTTGTAAGATTTCTTGCGCAACAACAACTTCATTAGTTCGGGAGGCACCGGGCTCAGGTGTTAAAGAGATACGGATAGTATCGCCTATACCTTGCTGCATTAATACGGACAGTGCCGCTGATGAGGCTACGATACCCTTAGAGCCGATTCCTGCCTCAGTTAACCCTAGGTGTAAAGTATAATCACAGCGTTTAGATAATTCCTGATAAATGCTGATCAGCTCTTGTACATTGCTGATTTTACAGGACAGAATAATTTTGTTTCTGGATAAGCCATAAGACTCGGCTGCAGCAGCACTTTCTAGTGCGGAAATAATGATTGCTTCGCGGGTAATCGCAGGTAATTCTTCCGGCTCGGCTTTTTCTCTATTTTCATCCAGTAAACGGGTCAGTACAGATTGATCCAGACTGCCGCCATTGACACCAATACGCACAGGTTTATCATATTTAACAGCACATTCAATCATTTGCTGGAATTGAATATCCTTTTTAGCACCTTTACCGACATTCCCTGGATTAATTCTGAATTTACCTAGTGCTTTTGCACAATCAGGGTAGTTGTTTAATAATTTATGGCCATTAAAATGGAAATCACCGACCAGAGGAACAGAAAAACCATTAGCATCTAATTGCCTGCGAATTTCGGGAACAGCCTGAGCTGCCGCTTCATTATTGACGGTGATACGCACGATCTCTGACCCCGCATTTGCAAGTTCCATGACTTGCTTGACTGTTGCCTCTATATCGGCAGTATCAGTATTAGTCATGGATTGCACAACAATAGGCGCAGTACCGCCGACTTTTACATTTCCTATAATAACTTGCTGGGTATTTTTTCTAGGGCTAATTGACATAGTGAGTGGTGTTATATCCTAATTTCAAATGCACTTTAGTATATATGAACCTTGATGAAAAAAATAGCTTACTGCCAATACTGCTACAACACTCGAAACGAATTAATAGCATTATTTCTATTTTTTATAAGCTCCTGAATGTCTTTAATATCCTGTTGGTGACTAGACTGGTATTCCAATCTATCCACTTTTATGGCGCGTAAATGTGCGTCAATATTTTTCGTACTTAGAATGCGACCAAAATTTTCTTGCCCACCTGCATTAAGCATTTTATCCAGAATAATATTGCCTAACGCTTGTTTATAATGTGCTGAATCACAATACCACTGCATCTCTTGCTTGCCATTTCTAGGGACATTTTCGGTCGAATAAATACTATAGCCAGAAAAGTCATAGATTGAAAATGCAGATTGCAAGTATCGCTTACTTTCTTGTTCAGTAATAGAGAGTATTTCTCGTTTCCATTGTTCCCACTGCCGCCATAATCCTAGCTGTGTTATAACCTCCCACTGCCTGGCATGTGGGGGCGAAATAAAAAAATATAAATTTATTTGCTTTTCATGAGCCAATTGAACGATTTGTTTAAAATAATCCAGAGTACTTCCCTGGTTGCCTATTGTTTTAAACGTAAACTCAGGAACGGTATAAACTTTATTTATATAACCTTCTTCTGACTTTAGAAATGCACTCAGCCCCGGACATGCATGTTCTTTGTTAATGAACCCATTAGTTAGAAAGGTATCATCATCGGAGCGATAGAGTCCAGCAAAGACTTTCACGCTGTAGAAGACAGCATCTACAGAAAGTAAGGTTGATATTAAATCGTTGATTGCGCTTCCAGAGCTCTGGTTATTGATATCAACAGCTAAGCGGTCTTCTCTAAATGTTTTTTCAGGAAGTCTACCTCCATGAAATTGATAAAAGTCAAGACCAATATAAACCTGCTTAACAGAACTTGAAGCAACAGCATGTTGAAAGTAGCGTAGAATTTCATAAAAAGTGACACCTGAAAAAGAGATGTTATATATATTTTGCTTTGGAAAATATTGTTCAGCGACGTGATATGAGAAACCAAACAAGCTGCGCGATGAGCCCATGATTAAAATCTCAGGTTTGCGCTGATTAATTGCGAGTGCTTTGCCCATTTTAACTTGAGCACTAAAGGCTGGGCTATTAACCTCAATACCGTCTTTAAAATATACGCGTCCATAAACCGAGAATGGATCAATAGAATGACTAAAGAGTATTGTAATCAATAATAGAGCAGAGCTAAAAATGATAAAGCGTCTGCCATATTTTAAGAAATGGCTTTGCATTTGATATTCCGGATTTTTACAGTGAAAATATAAACCGTATTAGGGCTACCAACTTAGGAGCGTGCACGAAATAAGCTGGGCAACTGGCGCAGTATTTTTATTCGTATTCAAGGCGTA
>CAZLLL010000359.1:0-4292 GCA_964560255.1 uncultured Methylomonas sp. | reverse complement strand
ATTTAAAAAAATAAAATTATATTATTTTTCCCAAGAAGTTATTTTTTAATAATACACTAATAATTTTCAAAACAAGGAATATCCAAAAAGAGAAATTTACTTTAACTTCTATGGTCAGGACTTCGACAGCCTAGGATAGCCGTAACCGTTCAGATCCCCCTTTGTAAAATGGGATTAAGAGCCTTGCGCCTGTTACCGCGCCTTGAAGGCAAACAAAAATACTGCGTAATATGGGTAGGTTATTTATTGCGAGTTACGGCTACCAACTTAAGACGGGACATACTTAATATTTGTAGACTATTCGTTTAAAGGCGTAGGTTGTGGGTGAGGTACGAACCCCAACAAAATATCACAACTAAAGTGTTGGGGTTCGTACCTCACCCCAACCTACGCAGCTTATCTCAATTTATTGTCTTTAAGAAGGGTGCTAACTTTAAATGGAATAGGTTTTCAATAATATAAATTTGTCCCCTCTTAAGTTGGTAGCCCGAGTTACCTAATGATAGTGCATATTACTTTCTTTAGGCGCTAAATCAGGAAACCGGTCATTGGCGTATTCCTTATGGCACTCGACACAGGCTGCATTTAATTTATAAAAATAAAAACTTACGATATCAGCGTGACCCTTTTCAGCGGCATGAGCCAACATACCCGCCGAATGGTGAAAGGCCTGATCCTGCTTGATAAAACCTGCGGGTAATGATTTATGCAGTGCATGTCGCTGTTCAGGGCTTAGGGCTTGTTTGAGTATATAGCTCGCTTCGATATTCTTAGCTATTGCAGACACTTCTCTCCAATCACCACTGGCAATAGCAGGAATAAGTGACATCATCCCTGTCTGGATTGCTTGCATCTCCTGGCGTAGTAATTTGTGAATTTCATCATCCAGCTGCATAGGTAGCTGATGTACACTGAGTTTATCTTGATTATCCGTGATATGCAGGTCACTACAGCTAATAATTAATAATAATGATAAAAAGAGTGCAAGTCTAAAGCTTAGTTTCATTTCAGTATGCCAGTTATAGAGGCAGGGCAGGCAATACCTCACCCTGCCAGAACGTGTTACATTAAATATTTCATCACTGCAAATGTTACAGCACTTGAAATAATAGCTGTGATAACAATAACCCGTAAAGTATTGCAATTTTCCGAGAGGGTTTGAAATGGCTCTACACCTTCAATAATTGCATTACTGGCTTTTGTTTTGCCATTTTCTTCTATTAAATCATAATGGATGACATCCCCTACCCGTGGGCGACGACTCATATTGTTGAGTGATGAGATATGAATAAAAACGTCGTCTTCTTTGTTATTACTTTCTGTTCTGATAAAGCCAAAACCTCTATCATCTTTCCAGGCTGCAATCGCTCCTGTGTACTCTTGTGTAGCCATATATATCCTCTTTCTTCGTTGCTTTATTACCTCGTGCCAGGCCCTTGATGGTAAATATAATCGGCGACAGGCACGCCATCCAGCAAATGTTCTGTGATAATTCGATCTAATTTCTCGCTGGTAACATCATAATACCAGACTCCATCCGGTTGTACGCAAATAAGAGGGCCAGATTTACAGGTTCCAAAACAGGTGGCTCTGCTACGCTTGACCCTAAGTGCTCCCTCATTAATTCCTGATGCTTTGAATTTATCTTTTAACTGCTCGTAAAGTACTTGCCCTCCACTGTTTTCAGCACATCGTTCACCCACGCAAACTAAGAGGTGGCGTTTATAGTCCATCATTTTGGGTTTAATGACTTCAGGCATGACTTATTTCCTCTGTATGTGTTTTCCAGACATCCCAATATGCAGCTAATTTATCTTCACTAAACTCGCCATCGTCTTTTGTCAGTAACAGCCTGAATACAAGATGACCTTTGCTATCAATAAAATTGATACCATATGATTTATCCTTACGACACGCTAGATAGGCTGAGTCAACTTTGCTCCAGTTGATATGACAATGAAATGTATCTGTTTCAATATTTAACCAGTGACCTCTTAATTGAAAATCCTTTGCATGTAAGAAAAGCTCTGTGACTGCACCAGCTTCTGCACGCACAATACCGCGTAAACGTCCCCAGCTTTGACAGGCATTGACCACCTGATCCAATTTATCCGCTTGAATAAGACCTGCCTTATGCTCTCCCGCATCTTCACCTGCAGCAATCGCCTTGAGTACCTCACCGACAACAACGCCAAAATAATCGGCAATTTTTTCTAGCGTTAAGCCCGAATTATCTTGTACATATTGACGCAGACAAGCATACCAGCCTTCCAGCCCCATACTTAATGAGATACCAGCTTGTTCGCCCTCTTTTGTTTCTCCCGTCAGGCTGCTATATTTATTTGCATAGCCGCGCGGGGTAATCATCAACCCAGCTTTGATAAAGGTCGATGAATTACCAATTAATACGGTGGTCAACATGCCGATTTCACAACCAGACATTTCATCCAGACGAACCATTTGGATATTCTGTCTACGTCGATAGGCTGATTTAACGATAGCAACCGGAGTAGCGGGGTCACGATAACGTAATAAAATAGTCTGTGCTGCAACAATTTGTTGCGTACGTCGACCACTTTTGGGGTTATATAAAGCCACCACAAAATCAGCATGACCGGCGGCCTCAATGCGTCGGGCAATCACCGGCCATGGCGTTAATAAATCAGACAATGAAATCGAGCAAAAATCATGGGTTAAAGGTGCGCCTACCAATGAGGCGCAAGTAGAAAGCGCAGTACTGCCGGGCACGACTTCTACCTTAATCTCATCCTCAGGTGTCCAGCCGGCTTGTAATAAGACTTCATAGGTAGGCCCTGCCATACCATACACACCAATATCACCGGAAGAAATTAAGGCAACTGTTTTGCCTGTTTTTGCTTGCTCGTAGGCTTCTATGCAACGATCAATTTCTTCGGTCATGCCTTTTTTGATGACTTGTTTTCCATCAAGTAAGTCTTTGACTAATTTGATATAGGTGGTGTAACCAATCACTACATCTGATTCGCTAATGGCTGTTTTGGCTTTAAAGGACATATGCTCCTCTGCACCAGGGCCAAAACCGACTAAATAAATTTTTCCACTCATGTATTTTTTCTCATTTGAACAATAGATACCGTAGCATTTTTACCTTCTTCACCACGATACTTATATTTTTCGACTAATAAATCAGACATATCTGTCTGTGCTGCTAGTATGGCAGCAGCTTCGGAGACTGAAGGTGTGCCAACATACTTCATGACGACTGCAGATGGGCTAGGCACCGGGACTTTAGCTAATACTTCGGCTGGGTAAAATTGCATGGGCAAAGCATATTTTTCTGCTATCTGTAAAAAAGCTGATTCATCTTGCTTTTTATCAATGCTGGCGAGTTGTATCACTTGCCCAAGACTTAAGTTGGCAGAGGCGAGTGCTTTAGCAATAGCTGTTTCAACTGTGATAAGAGGCGTTCCTCTATCACAGCCTAACCCCAGCACAAGCTTCATTTAGGAACTCTGTATACGACCAGACTTTCATCTAGCTGCTGCCAAAGGGCTGTAGGAATATCCTGATTGGTTACCCATAGCACCGCCTTGAACTGGCTTAAATCAACATCGTCAAAGTGCTCAAATAAATGAATATTTTTAGGTAAGGGAGTGCTGCGGGTCCACCAGTTTTTGCTACCTGCTTCCTGAATAAAAGCAATAGGTTCTTCATTTACCACATGAGCGGAAACACGGGTAATATTAATTTTTGGTGCTTCAAGCTGCCAGCCGAGTTCACGCCCCAAAATATCTACTGGTATGGTTTTACCCACATCGGAAGCCGTCGTTAATACTGCTGTTGCCTGTAATAAATCAGCCAGCATTTCTGCGCAGGCATTAGCACCTCCGACATGACCTGATAGCACAGGAATCACAAACTGTGCAGCATCATCTACAACGATAATACCTGGATCTTCATCTTTAGATTTTAAAAAGGGTGCAACTAAACGTACCACTGCACCTAGTGATACAAAAAAAACGATTTGATCGTAATGACTGAAGAGCGAAGCAATTTGCTCTCGGAATGGACCTGTATAAAACTGAGTAGAGCTATCCGTCTTATTGAGTAGATCACGGAACTTTTCCGCGACAAGTATTTCTGCATCAGGAAGTTTTGTAGCAAGTTGCGCAACTTGACTTGCGCCATGTTTGGTGATGGCAACCAAAGCAATTTTGGGTGAAGACATAATTTTACTGGATTATAAAAATAGATCATTATAACCCAGTAAAATAGTAGGAAAAGAACAAGCAAGGATCGTGCGTGAAATAATT
>CAZLLL010000358.1:0-4300 GCA_964560255.1 uncultured Methylomonas sp. | reverse complement strand
TGCCCAATATTGGACGATTATTTATTTCCAGCTCCCTAAGGCTGTATAGTTTCTCAGATAAATAATTTCCAAAACTTATAAAAAAATTCACATTAATTTTCAATTTCTTATATATAATTACCTAGAAATTAATTATCTGAGAGTCTGTAGGTTCGAATTTATTCGCACCTACAGTTGGTCAATGTATTTCGTGCATAATCCTAAGCTTTCAGTGTAGAACCACAACTACAATATATTTTAATTTATTATGCAACAAAGCATGTTTAAACTTGCCACTGCTGGCGTACAAAAATTAGTTCCTTATCAGCCTGGAAAACCTATTTCCGAATTACAGCGTGAGCTGGGTTTAACTGAAATTGTAAAGCTTGCTTCTAATGAAAATCCATTAGGACCTAGTGACAAAGTAAAGCAGGTGATTCAGGCAAGTTTTGCCGAATTATCTCGTTATCCTGATGGGAATGGCTTTGCTTTAAAAGCCGCCCTTGCAGCAAAGTGGAATGTCAGTGCTGATCAAATTACGCTGGGAAATGGCTCAAATGAAATTCTGGAATTACTCGCCAGGGCTTTTTTGACAACAACAAGTGAGGTCATATTTTCACAATATGCCTTTGCTGTTTACCCGCTGGTTACTCAGGCTGTTGGCGCAATTGCTAAAGTGGTGCCTGCACGAGACTATGGACATGATTTACCCGCCATGCTGGCAGAAATCACAGACAACACGCGACTAATCTTTATTGCTAACCCCAATAATCCAACGGGCACCTACCTGACTGAGCAAGCCTTAAGTGAGTTTATAGCCGCAGTGCCAGCACACATTATTTGTGTGCTAGATGAAGCTTATTTTGAATATGTTGCTGAGCAAGATTACCCAGACTCAATTAGCTGGCTAACAAACACGCCTAACTTACTTATCACCCGTACTTTTTCTAAAGCATATGGTCTGGCAGGGCTGCGTATCGGTTATAGTCTATCGAGTCCTGAACTCGCTGATATTCTCAATCGTGTGCGTCAGCCTTTTAATAATAACGCACTGGCACTGGCAGCAGCTGAGGTTGCTATTCAGGATAATGAATATTTAGCGATGACCATTGCTTTAAATAGGAGCGGTATGAAACAACTAACCCATGCCTTTTTAGCAATGAGTTTACCCTGGATTAAATCGGTAGGTAATTTTGTCTCTGTCGATATGCAACAAGAAGCGGCGAGTTTTAATACAGCCCTGTTACATAAAGGAGTTATAGTACGCCCAGTTGCAAACTATGAAATGCCAAATCATTTACGTATTAGCATAGGCACAGCGGCAGAAAATGATTTTTTCATTACTGCACTAAAAGCTGTTTTAGCGGATGTTTAACAAAATATGCATTATAGGTGTAGGACTTATTGGCGGCTCTATTGCGCGTGCTGCACGAAAAAATAAATTATGTACCACTATTTCCGCTTATGGGCGAAAGCAAGAGCAGGAAAATTTACAACATGCGCAGGACTTAAATGTCATAGATAGTTATAGCTTAGATTTATCCGAGGCTGTTGCAGGTGCAGATTGTGTCATTATCGCAACACCTGTAGGTGCAATGCGAGCCACTCTACAGCAACTTGCACCTAACTGGTCTGAAAGCGTATTGTATATGGATGTAGGGAGTACAAAAGGCAGTGTAATGCACGCTTTACATGAAGTATTTGAATATCTTCCTGCTAATTTTGTCCCCGCCCATCCTATTGCAGGTGCTGAAAATAGCGGAGTGAAAGCTGCGGTGGATCATCTTTTCCAAGGAAAACGACTGATTTTAACGCCTGATGCACAAACAGAGCAGGCTTTTGTACAGCAAGCAACTCAGTTTTGGCAAGGCTTAGGGAGCCGTGTTTCATTGATGCAAGTGGAACAGCATGATGCGGTTTTTGCTGCGACCAGTCATCTACCACATATTCTGGCTTTTGCCTTAGTTGATTTACTAGGTAAAAAAGATGAAACAGCCGATATTTTTGAATATGCAGCGGGTGGTTTTACAGATTTTACCCGTATTGCATCCAGTGATCCCACTATGTGGCTAGATATCTGCATGGCTAATAAACAACATATTATTCCATTAATTGAGCAGTTAAGTTCTGAGCTGGACAGTGTCAAACAAATGCTGGAACAAAATCAGGCTCAGCAATTACATAATACATTTACCCACGCGCGTAATGCACGACAGCGTTTTTTAGATCAACACGAAAAAAATGACCAATAAATCAATTACTTTTACCGTTAAGCCAGGTGGCCACTTGCAAGGCCAGGTGCGTTTACCAGGTGATAAATCAATCTCTCATCGCTCTATTATACTGGGTTCTATTGCTGAGGGAGTTACCCATGTCAGTGGTTTTTTAGAAGGTGATGACGCTTTAGCAACTTTGCGTGCGTTTCAGGCGATGGGTGTGCAAATTGAAGGGCCTCATGAGGGTAAAGTCACTATTCATGGTGTGGGTCTGGATGGCCTACAGGCACCAAAAGAACCTATTTATTTAGGAAATTCAGGCACTTCTATGCGCTTGCTGTGTGGTCTGCTGGCTGGGCAGAGTTTTGATGCAACTTTGACCGGTGATAAGTCTTTATCAAATCGGCCTATGCGACGTGTCATCGACCCGTTAAGTTCTATGGGGGCGAAAATAGAAAGCACTGAAAACGGTACTGCACCCTTGACCATCAGAGGACAAAATACTTTAAAGGGCATTCATTATGATATGCCTATCGCCAGTGCTCAGGTTAAATCCTGTTTATTGTTAGCAGGTCTGTATGCGCAAGGGGAAACCTCAGTGTCTGAGCCCGCTCCGACTCGTGATCATACTGAGCGTATGTTATCTGGTTTTGCTCACCCAGTTGAGCAACAGGGAAATCAGGTCACTATTTCTCGCCAGGGGGCATTAAAAGCAACAACGATTGATGTGCCTAGCGATATTTCATCCGCTGCATTTTTTCTGGTGGGTGCTTCTATTGCACCTGATTCGGATTTAACGTTGCAGCATGTCGGTATTAACCCCACGCGAACGGGTGTACTGGATATATTGCGTCTAATGGGAGCCAATATTGAATTAATGAACCAGCAGACTGTAGGAGGTGAACCTGTTGCAGACTTACGGGTACGCAGTGCAGCATTAAAAGGTATTAACATCCCTGAAGAACTGGTTGCTTTGGCTATAGATGAATTTCCTGTGCTTTTTATTGCAGCCGCCTGTGCCGCGGGACAAACTGTTTTAACGGGGGCAAAGGAGTTGCGCGTTAAAGAAAGTGATCGCATTCAGGTTATGGCAGATGGCCTGCAAACCTTGGGAATTGATGCACAAGCAACAGAAGATGGCATGGTGATACAGGGAGGAACAATAGGCGGTGGCACAGTTGTTTCTCATGCTGATCATCGTATCGCAATGGCTTTTTCGATGGCGGCTTTACGCGCAACATCGACGATTGAAATTGAGGACTGTGAAAACGTAAATACTTCATTTCCTGGCTTTGCATTATTGACCAAAGCGCTTGGGTTAAAGATAAGCACTCAGGAAGGCGAATGAATATTCCTGTTTTAACGATTGATGGCCCAAGTGGTGCAGGTAAAGGTACAGTCAGCCGGGCAGTTGCAAAAAAATTGGGCTGGCATTATTTAGACAGCGGCTCTATTTATCGTTCTCTGGCTATTTCTGCCCTGGATAAGCACATTGATTTAATGGATGAACAGGCTGTCGCGCAAATTGCCAAAAATATGCAATTATCATTTACATGTGCTGATGAGCTGATCGTTAAACTGGATGGGGTTGATATTACGGCTAGATTGCCGATAGAAGAAACCGGCTCTACGGCATCAAAAATAGCGGCATACCCTGCGGTTCGAGAGGTATTGTTACAAAAACAAAAAGATTTTAAACAGTTGCCAGGGTTAGTAGCTGACGGGCGTGATATGGGGACTGTGGTTTTTGCTGAGGCGGATATTAAAGTATTTTTAACAGCGAGCGCACAAAAAAGAGGCGAAAGACGATTTAAACAGTTGAAAGAAAAAGGAATTGATGCTAACCTTGACAGGATTACAACGGAGATAGGGTTGCGTGATCGTCGCGATAGTGAGCGAAAAACAGCCCCCCTTATTCCTGCAGAAGATGCATTTTATCTGGACTCATCTGAATTAAGTATAGATGAAGTTATCGAAAAGGTAATTGCTTTAACTGGAAAATATGTAATAAACGGGTAGGTTATAGACTAAATGTATAACCTATATATTTTAACTACTTAGAAAAAGAGACTTGATGTGTTTAAGCAAGTCTTGGGATAGAAAAC
>CAZLLL010000357.1:0-4311 GCA_964560255.1 uncultured Methylomonas sp. | reverse complement strand
GGGTGGGCAATCTTTTCTGCCCACCGAGGTTCAACTTGATGGTGGGTAAAAAAAAACTGCCCACCCTACTTATTTTGTAAAGGAGTTGTCCCGTATTAAGTTGGTAGCCAAAATTTTCAATCTAATTAAAAAGTTTACAAGCAATAAATGGCACCCTTCATATTCAGCTAAAAGTAGTGGATAGTTACTCAGGCTAGAAAAGCTCAATTATAATCTAAGGAACGTGCACGAAATAACTTGAGCAACTGTACTTGTCTTTTTGTCCGTCTTTGGTGTTGCACAAACAGTTACGTAGCTCGCTATGCGCCGTGTGTGCGCCTTGAATACGAACAAAAATCCTGCGTCAGTTGCTCAACTTATTTCGTACCCATCCCTAACTTAAGCGCGATTAACTGTAACCCACTGTCATAAAATATTTTAAATCTAAACTGTACTGCACTGTTATTTTAGTGTGGCACGCATCTTGTGCAAACTGTCCACTGGAAAATGAAGGGTGCCCAATAAATACCTCATTTTACACAATTATATTGTTACTTTGCATACAAAACTCATTATTAAAAAATAAATCATGCAAAAAATTAAGCAATGTTATGATAAAGGGTTAACTATATAAATGTGTAATAGGCTCTGCTTATTACAGTTCCTTTTACTTTTACAAAGGTAGACATGCTGTTACTTTCAAAAAAACAAGACTGGTTCGGCAATATCAAAGGCGATGTACTCGCCGGTACAGTCGTGGCTCTCGCGCTGATTCCTGAGGCGATTGCTTTTTCAATTATTGCAGGTGTCGACCCTAAAGTGGGCCTCTATGCCTCTTTTTGTATCGCTGTTATAACTGCATTTATCGGTGGCAGGCCCGGCATGATCAGTGCTGCAACAGGAGCTATGGCGCTGTTAATGGTCACGCTAGTTAAAGATCATGGACTACAATATTTATTAGCTGCGACTTTATTAACTGGCGTGTTACAAATTATGTCTGGTTATGTCAAACTAGGCAGCTTAATGAGCTTTGTTTCACGCTCAGTCGTCACTGGTTTTGTTAATGCTCTGGCTATTCTCATTTTTATGGCTCAACTTCCTGAATTGACGAATGTTAGTTGGCATGTCTATGCTATGACAGCGGCAGGATTAGGTATTATTTATTTATTTCCCTATCTTCCCTTTATCGGTAAGTCGATTCCTTCTCCCTTAGTGTGCATTGTCGGACTAACAGGTGTTTCAATCTATCTAGGTCTGGATATTCGTACCGTGGGGGACATGGGTGAGCTACCCGATACACTGCCTATTTTTTTATGGCCCGAAGTCCCTTTAAATTTTGAAACTCTGCAAATTGTCTTCCCTTACTCTGCCGCTTTAGCTGTAGTTGGCATACTAGAGTCCCTGATGACAGCAACAATTATTGATGATTTAACCGATACCAGCAGTGATAAAAACCGCGAATGCAAAGGCCAGGGAATTGCTAACATCGGAGCGGGTTTACTCGGTGGCATGGCTGGCTGTGCAATGATCGGTCAATCAGTTATCAATATCAAGTCTGGCGGCCGAGGGCGCTTATCAACCTTGGTTGCCGGACTTTTTTTATTAATTATGGTTGTGTTCCTCAACGAGTGGCTTTCTTATATCCCAATGGCAGCACTTGTTGCCGTGATGATCATGGTCTCAATTGGAACCTTTAGCTGGGACTCCATTATCCATTTAAAATCACATCCACTTTCCGCAAATATCGTCATGATAATGACCGTTATTGTTGTCGTCTGGACACATAACCTAGCATTAGGTGTCTTTGTCGGTGTATTATTAGCCTCACTCTTCTTTGCCAATAAAATTGCTCACTTTATGTACGTCGAATCAGCACTAAATGATGATAATGAAACACGTACTTATACCGTGCATGGTCAGGTATTTTTTAATTCGGCGGATAAATTTACCAGCAAATTTGACTTTAAAGAAGTCGTCGAGAAAGTTATTATAGATCTCACTCACGCACATTTCTGGGATCTATCCGCCGTTGATGCATTGGATAAAGTTGTTATTAAATTCCGCCGTGAAGGTGCAGATGTCGAACTAATAGGCTTAAATGATGCCAGCGCCACCATTGTGGATCGCTTTGGTGTACACGATAAGCCAGAAGAAATAGAAAAAGTAATGGGAGGTCACTAAATGAAACAAACTCAACAACTTGTGCTTGCCTGTATTGATGGCTCCACTATCAGCACCGCCGTTTGTGACTATGCTGCATGGATAGCACAGCGTGTTGATGCACCATTAAAGCTTTTGCATACTATTGAGCATCAAGACACACCAGTCACTTCTGATTTAACAGGCAATATTGGCTTAGGCAGTCAGGAGCACCTGCTTGAAGACCTGACACAACTGGAGCAGCAACGCAGCAAGATACTGATGCAACAGGGCAAATTAATGTTGCAAGCAGCTAAAGAACGAGTGCAGCAAGCAGGCATCCCTGAGCCTATGACTGCTCAACGGCATGGTAGTGTGACTGAAAGCCTGATTGATCTAGAAAATGATATTCGTGTTTTAATCCTGGGTGTCCGAGGTGAAGGCCATGACCAGCAACAGGAAAAAATTAGCTCTCATCTAGAAATGATGGTTCGCGCGATACATCGGCCAATACTTGTTGTTAATGATGAATTTAAAATACCTAAAACGATCATGTTAGCTTATGATGGCAGCGAAGCGGCTGAAAAAGCGGTGGATATGGTGGCAAATAGTCCCCTGTATAATGGCCTGATCTGTCATTTAGTCTGTGTCAATAAAAATATCGCTAATGCGGAAGGCCTACTTCTGCAAGCCAGTAATAAGCTTAAAAAAGCCTCTAATCTCTCGCTAATCACTGCTTCATTAACTGGCAAAGCAGACCAGGAGTTGTGTGCCTATCAAAAACAACATGATATCGACTTAACGATTATGGGCTCTTTTAGCCATACGCGGTTACGTGAAATGTTGCTAGGTAGCTTTACTGTTAAAATGCTAGTGCATACAAGAAAGCCGTTACTCTTGTTAAGATAAAAATGTCTGATTATAAACGTTTGAAACGGGGCGAATACCCCGTTTCGCAAATCTGTAGAGCAGGCGCATAAATTAAAATATAGCATAAATATCAGTTTATTAAGAATATTTTTCATTGTAAATAGTTGTAAAAACTAATTTACAAAATAAAAAAATATTATATATATAACAATATGTATTTATTAAACAATTTTAATTTATGCGCGAGCTCTGTAGGAATAATAGCTAGCAGAAAGGCGGATTAAGGGAGATGGAAACAAATAATCATCCAAGATTGCTGGTCTTTTTGCCCGTCTTCTTTGTTGCGAAAATAGTTACGTAGCTAGCTATGCGCCTATTTCCGCGCCTCGAAGACGAACAAAAATCCTGCCCAATATTGGACGATTATTTATTTCCAGCTCCCTAAAGTCCGCTCTACAATCTATCATTTTTACTCTGACAACTCACAATAAATGATGCATCTTATGCAAGCATTGTACTTATCAATTCATCTTCTAAATCTATACGAGCAGCAAGTTTATCACCCAGATCTGATAAATCTTCGGTTAATTGGCTGACAACAATCTCAGAAGATAAAGTCTGGTATTTATCATTAAAACTCAAAACAACCTCGGTCGCCTGAGAAATTTTCGGATAAACCCGTTCAGCTGCTTCAATAATGACTTTACGCCTTTCGCTACCATCAATTATCCGCTGAAATACCCCGAAATGTCCCAGTGAAATATAATCAACCAGCATCTGGCAAAATTCCTGCACCCGTTCATTAATAGGTTTATTTGATTTATAAGGCTCCATACCTGCAACACTGCAGTACAAAGCCCAAACCTGGGCACGCTCTTCCAGTAACTCCTCAATCATATAAGCTGTTTTCTCACGTTTATTATACTGACTGACTTTTTCTTCTGACATCCTTCCCTCCTTAATTTATTATTATTTATGTGATGTCCACTTTATGCCATCACACGCAATAGGGCAATAAATAATTTTGTAAAGCCTTATCTGACGACACGAATTCTGCTGTTGAACCCATGAAAAATAGTGCCTCACAACCTAAAAAAGATCATCAATATAATCACTTTTCTTAAATAACAAGTCTCCAAAAAAGCGCGTAAAATACCCAGAGAAAGTTGCATACTGTAATATCAGACAGCCAAGGTTTGTGGAAAATGACTTGAAAACACAAGCTATATCGGCATAAAATCAACGCTAGAATACGACTTAGGAATGGGCATTGAATAAGTTGTGCAATTATGACGCAGTATTTTTGTTTGCCTTCAAGGCGCG
>CAZLLL010000356.1:0-4314 GCA_964560255.1 uncultured Methylomonas sp. | reverse complement strand
TTTATATCATGTTATGCTCTGCTTGTCTTCGACATTACGTCATTTTTGTTTAACTCCGGCCGAAATAAGAACCAACCCCTATTTAACTGGGTAAGTCTATCCAACAAAAAGAAGTAGGCGCGCCATGCTGCTTTGCGAAATTCAGGGACTCTTGTCACCTTCATTCTCTCACCAACAAAGGATAAGTAGATAGCTAAAAGTTATCTACTTATCCTTTGTTGGAGTTCGTACCTCACCCACAACCTATACAGAGCCTGTGCATATTTGATCAGGTAAGTGGATGGTAGTCAATCCTAGGCAAATAATACCGGAACAATGGCGACAAGTAGTAAAGTTGTCCCCATTGTAGCGAGTGGTAGTAAGATCTTTTCGTGCCGATACCAGAAAGTCTCTCCTTCAGCTTCCAGTGCTGCTTTTGAGATTTCTTGATAACCTACCATCTGGCGGGTTAATAAATGATTGAGTGCTACTGGGGGAGTTAGGTAGCCCAGTTCAAAAGAGACTAAAGTGATCATCCAGAAATGTACTGGGTTGATGCCATTATTATAGGCAATTTGAGCGACAGTACCAGAGACTAAAACAACGGCTCCGAAAGGATCCATAATCATGCCGATGGCAACAAGGGCTGCAATTAGAAAACAGAGCGTTATCCAGACGGAGGTAAAGGTGCCGGGGATATGGTTTAATAAACCGGATCGTTCGATAACACCACCCAGTGCAAATGAAAGTCCCATCAATAATAATAATGCACCAATATGGACAGTAGATTCTGACGTTGCCATTCTAATTGTGTATTCAAATTTATGAGCATTTTTTTCCGGCGATGCAACCAGTACCAAGCGTACAAACAGCTTTTCATAAATAATAAGCCCTAAGATAATAACAGGTAGTATCACTGGGGCAGAAAATTCATCCAGTTTTACGTCCAGTAAAAAGTAATAGGAAAAGTAGATAAAGAATACAATCAGGGTATAGGGAATTAATGGAATGAGTGCTTGTAAAAAAGGTTTAAAAGCTGTTTTAAAAGGTGCCAGGTGAATTTTTTCGCGCTTAGTGAGCATGGTAAAAATAAAAAAGACACAGGCTGTGGTCATAAACGTTTTTAGACCCCAACTAAAAAGCTGATCGGTGACCACTTCTTTATTGAGTGCTGCAATCAAAACAACTAGCAAACAGGGCCTAAGGACAACGCCAGCACTTCCTGTCATGGCCGTTGCTGCTAATGCGAGCTGCCTACGCGCTCCGGCGCGGCGTAATTCTTCATAAACAATAGTGCCCATGGCGATGATAATAATACCGGATGCACCTGTATAAGCAGTCGGTACGGCCATCACTAATATGGCAACAAAAGCTAATAATTCAGGGGACATACGCCAGGGAATAAAAACTTTAAAAACCAAATCTCCCAATTGAGTGCGTTTAAGCAACATGCCGACCCAGATATACAGTCCAATATTAAGGAATAGACCCGCCTGATCAAATAACAAACTAAAAAAAATGGCTGGCCCTGCCCAGTGCCCTTCAATTAAGAAGAAATAAGCACTGACAATAAGTGTCATATAAATATACAGAGGAATAGTCAGCAGAGCATGTAAGAGACTATGGCCCGGTTTGTTGGATTTTTGAAAATGCCGAAGCCTGAGTAACTGGTATAAACTGGCGGTACTTAATATAGCAAACCCTAGGACCAGCAGTAAGTATATTTCGGGGTGATCAATTTCCGTAGCTGATTGATACAGACTATTTCTATAGTACCATGCAGATAATAGCATCGTACCATTGCCTATTAGCTGCGCTATTGTTGAAACAGTGTGATCCTGTAAGGTGATGACTGGCCTGAAAGTAATATGATGTTGCTTGAGCGTCGTCGTCAGTGCGCAGCTAAAAATAGTCAGTATTAATAACAATCGCTGTTGCTTAAATGCAAATAAACTGATGCTGGCAACACCTGTTTCTAAGCTACGAAAAAAAATAACCGAGTTTGTTATTCTTGCCTGATTATTTTGAGCTAGGAGGTGTTTCTTTTGGCAAAGTTGCTGAGAATTTTGTAGTGAGATAATAGATGCCTGACGATTAAAAGGCTCGGGTTCGAACAGTTCATCCAGCTCACCTAATTCACTAGACTCAGCTTTAAGCTTTGCCAGTTCAATTTGTATATCAAGTTTGGGATTACAGGCTGGAGTTGGAATATCGGCTCTTAGTGAAAAATAATCATGCCAGAATAATTCACCAATATTTAATAGTCGTGCATGAATTTGTTCGCCGTTACCTGCAATAATGACTGCCAATAGCAGGAACAAAACCGGTAAGGTCGAGAGCCAGTCTCTGCAACTACGAAATTGAATGATCTGCTGAATGATCATTTAATGTCGTTGGGCATAAGAGCCAGGAATGACGGCATATGTTAATCTATTCTTTATCCGCAGCGGTACACTCAGGTTGGTGTGGTGCTTTTTTACAGCGTAAGAGCCGCATCAGCTTGAGCATTTTTGCATGATAAATGCCTTTATCGCGTAGTTTTATCCGTGACTGTCTAAATACTTCAAGGTAGTTTGTTTTGTCAGAGTCTGGAATAGCAACCCACATTTTTTCTGGAATTTTACTTTCGTATCTTTTAATTTTCGTGACGACAGAATCAAATTGACTTAGGGCATATTCCCGGGATTTCTGTCCATAGCCTTCTGGAAAAACGGCTTGGCGTATCAAGATTTGCATGGTCAGTTGGACCAGTGAAAAACGAATAACTCCCCCGTTAGGCTCAAGTCCTTTATAAAGTTCCATTGCTTCATAAACGATAGCAGGGCCATAGGTGACATCGACAGAACCATTATTAAATTTGCTATACATATTGGCAATTGAGGCACCCACAGGGGAGGCACCGACAAGAGTAACCATTTCTACCTGAGCAGGATCAGAATCAAGTATGGCAATACGTTTACCAGCTAACTCGCCAACAGTATCAATCGTACGATCATTGACAAACATAAACGCAGCACCAGCAGGTAAAATCCCGGCCACTTCATAAGGCGCGTTGAGCATAAATTTTGCTGCTTTTGGGCCGCTGATAGTAGTAATAATGGATTTGAGATGATCGTAACTGGGCATTGCGCCGATTGCATCTAGGCTACCGGTAAATGTATTGAATTGACGTGCACGGAAACCAGTAAAGCTTACTGCATCGCACAGGCCAGATTTAAAATCTTCAGCCGCCACGCGTTCACTGGTATAGGGTTTAAGTTTCAGATCAACACCCCAGGCAAGTACTGCTGTTTTATAGTCCTTCATCTGTGCAAAAGCAGGGCCATTTGCGCCGAGTAAGTCGAATACACACATTTTTTTTGCTTCTGCCAGAACGAGTGTGGATGAGCTTATTAAAAAGCTAGCAATCAACGACCTTAATATCAAAATTTTATATACAGTCAAAGATATTCTCCGTTATGTCTACTACACTTATCGCTGCAACGATTATCTAGTAGAATGGACAAAGGGGTTTGGCAACTTTTGCAGCAGGTGCTTATATCAAGTGGAGTAGCCAAACCTTGTCCATCTTACTGCTAATATATTTTTAATTAAAGAAGAAATGTAATATTATAGGATCTCAGATAAATAATTTCCAAAATTTATAAAAATATTCACATTAATTTTCAATTGCTTATATATAATTACCTAGAAATTAATTATCTGAGAGTCTATATACCAAATTTCTGACTCTGTAACAACGCGTCGAGAGGGGTATTACAATTTTAAGGTGATTATCATCTTTTGAACTCCTGCTTGATTCTGATACTATATTAACTAACTCATTGCATGATGCCGAAAATTATGGCGTTAAAAAAAGCTTAATGATAAACAGCTCAGAGAATTTGTAAACCGGGCAATATTATAGACAACATTTCTTATATTTTTTGCTGCTACCACAAGGACATGGGTCATTTCTACCTACTTTATCTAATGCTTTCATAGGCGTATTTTGAATTCTCGTATTCTGAATATTTGTATTACGATACTTTTTGTAAAGCAGGTGCATTGTTTTATATCGAGTCTTAAATAAATGGTGGTGTCGTCTATTAGCTGTTAATGGAAGTTACTATCAAGAAATACCCGTTAACGCAATAATTAGTGGCTGATTAAACAATAAGTTATATATTCTCCTTATTATGCACAGTCAATAGAACACACCACCAAATAAATCAATCAGTTCCTTTTTTTCAAAGAAGGCTTTCATCAGAGCTTTTGCACTGGTAGAAACTTTTCCTTGCTGCTTAGGAATGGGAATCAAATAACGTGTGCATTCTGACTTGTCTTTTTGTTCGC
>CAZLLL010000355.1:0-4331 GCA_964560255.1 uncultured Methylomonas sp. | reverse complement strand
AACGAAAAGAAGCTACAATCAAAGCGGAATTCAGGAAAACTTAATTATGAAAAAAATAACAACAAAACTTGCTGCCATTATTTATCTAAGCTGCTTTTTAAGCTCTATCTCATTGGCAAAAGAAGTAAAAATATTTACTCAGAATAACGTTCCTACTGCGGAAGAGATGGCAGATATTTTATTAAATTCCGGTACTGCCAATAAAACTCAAACACGCTCCCTTTCTTTTGGAACGCCAAAAAAAGATAGCCCAATCTATGTTGGTTTACCCTTAAAATTTGACTTTAATTCAAGCGTTTTAAGCACTGCATCACTCGGCTATCTGAAACAACTCGGGATCATGCTCAATCTGGAAAAAATGGCGAATGAAAATATTATGATAGTAGGTCATACAGATGCTGTAGGCTCTGAAATATATAATCTGGATCTATCACAGAGGCGCGCTCAGGCAGTAAAAAGATTTTTAGTTTCTCACTACCAGGTTGATCCTGTACGTATTCAAACATCAGGAAAAGGAGAGTCTGATACATTACCCGGAAAGGCAGGCCATTCTTCAATCAATAGACGTGTTGAATTTTATCGTATTCAATAGTGTATTTGAGAAGAGCCATTCCATTCAGTAATGTACACGAAATAAGGTCACTCGCAATAAATAACCTACTCATATTGCGCAGGATTTTTGTTTGTCTTCAAGGCATGGAAATAGGCGCATAGCAGGCTATGCACCTATTTATACGCCTTGAATACGAATAAAGGTGTAGGTTGTGGGTGAGGTACGAACCCCAACAACTATGGCTGTGCATTTTGTTGGGGTTCGTGCCTCACCCACAACCTACGTTTTTAAAAGGATAGCTTACAAATGTTCCGTCTTAAGTGGGTAGCCTTGAAAGTAGATATGAAAGAGACAAGGTTGTCTGGGTAATTTCATGCACATTCCTAAGTATCGTTTTTAGCTCAGCTATCCGTTTATGGTTAAAATTCTATGTCTTCAACAGGTCAGCTTATAAATACAATCTCAGATTCAGCTAATCAGGATGAGCAAAGTCAGCAGACGATTCCAACTAGCGGCGTTGGCTCGGTCAATCCCCGTGTTATCGGCGATGAACCTGTTTCTATAAAGCCTGGAACAATGCTTAATAAGCGCTTCAATATTCTGGAAGCCATTGGCTCGGGTGGGATGGGAACCGTTTATAAAGCACTTGATGAAAGAGATAGGGAAGCAGGGAATAGCCATTTTATTGCGATAAAAGTACTTAATCATCAATGTCAAAAAAGTGCTCAATTTTTACAGGCGCTTTACGAAGAAGCAAAAAAAACACAGTCACTCTCACACCCGAATATTGTCACTGTTTATGATTTTGACCGGGACTCCAACCTGGCCTACATAACAATGGAGTGGATAGAAGGCGCACCATTAGGTCAAATAATCAAAGGTAACCCATCTGGCGTTAAGCTGTCTGAAGCGATTGATATGATCACACAAATGGGGAGTGCTTTATGCCATGCTCACAGTAAACATATTATTCATCTGGATCTAAAGCCTGATAATATTTATTTTGACCGCAATGGGCACATTAAAATTTTAGATTTTGGAATCGCCCAAAAATTTAATGAGTCCCTGACGAATAACGACCAGCCTCAGATATCTATTGGCTTAACCCCCGCTTATGCAAGCAGGGAGCTTCTTAATGATAAAATACCTGACCCCTGTGATGATATATACGCTTTTGCCTGTGTCAGTTATGAATTATTGACGGGAAAACACCCGTATGATAGGCAGACATCGGATAGTGCATTTAGAAGAAAATTAGTTCCAAAAAAAATAAAGTGTTTGAACAATCGACAGTGGAAAGCATTAAAAAAAGCACTCGCACTACAAAAACAAGATAGAACGGAGTCAATTGAAAAGTTTCTGTCAGATTTTAATGCTAAAAAATCAAGTGTCAAATATATCATTTTGGGCGGCTTTATTGCCTTATTTTCGCTATTGGCTTATAAACAGTGGCAAACTAAATATTTTTCAATACAGCAACAAGAGCAAATAACCGGCAGTCCGGCTATTTATCAGGCTAAAACTAAATTAACAACTGCGCAAGCCGGCCCCAGCTCCTCTAATGCAATACAGCAACAAGAGCAAATATCAGTCAGCCCCTCTAAAGAAGAAATAGTACCCAGCGTAGAAGAAGGGAAAATTAACCTATGGACAGATAAAAAAATTTATACCCTGGGGGATACACTCACTATTCAATTTAGTATTGATAGGGCACTGTATGTGCAACTATTTGTTATTAATTCTATTGGCGAAGTGAGCCTTTTATTTCCCAATCCTTATCAGCCAGATAATCTATTAGAACCAGACCAGATTTATCAAATACCCCCTGAAGGTGAAGTCTTTACTTTAGATATCTTAGAGCCGGAAGGAATGGATAAAATCATTGCTTTGGGAAGTGCAAAACCCTTTCCAGATAATAGCCTGAACATGGATGAATATGGGAACATTCAAACAGACGGGCTAACAGAGCGACCTATACAATCTGAAATTACCTATCAAATAGTAGAGTAGTTCTTGTGAATATTTATTAATAATCCGTATGTTATGTTTTTAGTGTACTTCATTTTTTGAAAAAAATGGATAAAACTGTATTTTACCTGGGTTCCTCATAAGGGTGAATAACCTAGAAATTGAATAAGTTGTGCATCAGTGCACAGATTTTTTGTCTATTTTCGCTCAATATAGCAATAGGCTGCATAGGAATGGGAATTAAATAACGTGCGCATTCTCACTTGCTTTTTATCCGTCTTCGTTCGTGTAGCAACTTTGGTTACCCACTTAATCTAAAGACGTAGGTTGCGGGTGAGGTACGAACCCCAACAAAATACATCTGGGCATCCATGTTGGGATTGGTGCCTCAGTTGCAACCTACGTAGCTCGTTTCAGTTTATTGTCTTTAACTTTAGACAGAATAGGTTTTCAATAGGATTTAAATTTGTCCCGTCTTAAGGTGGTGGCCAAAAGTGTCAACTAGAAAATGAAGGCTGCCGTTATTTTGAATAAATGAGGGGTTAGCAATTACCCCATTAGGAAATCCAATGCAATATTTGATACGTACAGTATGCTACCTTTTTTTATTGATGTTATACAAACCAGTCTTTTCAGATATTGGCACAGCACTGATAAACAATTCAGGTCAGAGATTTGCTTTAGTGATAGGCAATAGTCACTATCAGACATCCCCCTTAAATAATCCGGTTAATGATGCGCAGGACATCGCGCAATTACTGGAAAAAATCGGGTTTCAAGTCAGCTTAAAAAAAGATCAGTCACAAAGTGAAATGCGCGCTGCAATACGTGACTTTGGATATAAAATTCGCAATGGCGGTGTAGGCTTGTTTTATTATGCTGGGCATGGAATGCAGATAAATGGCGAAAATTTTCTTATCCCTATAGGCAATGATATTCAGGAAGAGGATGAAATTTCAGATCAAGCCATTAAGCTGAATCTGGTTTTGAATAAAATGGCAACGGCAGATAATAAAATGAATATTGTTATACTGGATGCTTGTCGTGACAACCCGTTTGTTCGAAGTTTTCGCTCTGCAAGCAAGGGGCTTGCATTAGTCGATGGACCAACGGGAACCTTTATAGCCTACTCTACACAGCCCGGAGCTACAGCAAGTGATGGGGATTCATCTAATGGGCTTTATACAAAACATTTGTTAAATAATATGCTCAAGCCTGGTTTGACTATTGAACAAGTTTTTAAACGCGTTCGCAATCAGGTTATGAAAGACTCAGGACAAAAACAAATACCCTGGGAGTTATCATCACTTATTGGTGAGGATTTTTATTTTTTGAATAAAGCGGATGCTGATTCTGTGCCTGTGCAGCAGGTCGCTATGCTAGAATCTGATGTACAACTGAGCCTAGCTACCACCATGGAAGACACGCAGCGAAATATAGGCCATCCTAAGATCCTATTTGGCCCGTTAACCATCAAGGAACAAAATGATTCTTCAAATACAAGCATTCTCTATCCGTTCACCAGTTTAACTGAAACTATTTCAATCTCTTTTGATGTTAATGATTTACCTCCTGGCACTTTGATTAAAGGCGTATGGTCTGATGCGGGGCGCAATACTAATTTGCAAGAAATGTTTCTTGTTTCAGTCAAGGAGAATGACAGAATGTCTTTTAAACTAATCAAGCCGTTAGGTGGGTTTACCCAAGGAACTTATATGTTTAATATTTACCATGATGGAGATATTGTTAGTTCAGCCGAGTTTGAAATTATGAAATAACGTTGCCTGTGAATGCTGGCGGCTTAAATGGC
>CAZLLL010000354.1:0-4355 GCA_964560255.1 uncultured Methylomonas sp. | reverse complement strand
CTAATACTGAGGAAGTAGTCAGTCAAATTAAGACTGATAACTCATTTCATCATCAATGGGTTTCTGTGGCAGCATACTTTAAAGCTGAAAAGAGAGGCTTTCAGCAGGGAAAAAACTGGATGACTGGTTGAACGCTAAAATTGAATATATGGCATGTCAAATACAAACATTTATTGTCTGTTGTTTCACTACCGTACACTTTTTAAAATAGGTATTGCGGCTACCAATTTAAGACGGGACAAGCCATCATTTGTAGGGTGGGCAATCTTTTCTGCCCACCGAGGTTCAACTTGATGGTGGGCAGAAAAGATTGCCCACCCTATACAGTTGCTCAAATTATTCCGTGCTCGCTCCTTAGAATTTCACTATAGATTCAGCCAACAAATTTAATTTATAATCCTGATGCCGGTTTTTACAATAAGGGAAGTAAATAAGGCATAATGTGCTTAGCAATAATAGGCTGTGCCTTTTCATTAGGGTGTAATCCATCCTGCTGCATATGTGATTTTATTAAGGCAATATCTTTAAGTATAAAAGGCACGACAGAAATATCATGTTTTATCGCCATGTCTTGGTAGCTGTCATAAAACTGACGGGTATAACGTTTACCATAATTACTGGGAATACGCATACTGAGCAATAAGACCTGCGCACCGGCCTGTTGAGATTGTTGAATAATGGCTGATAGATTCTGTTGCATCTTTTTTAAGGACATCCCCCTTAAACCATCATTAGCCCCCAGCTCAAGGATGACAATCTCTGGGTGATATTGTTTTAATAGGGCTGGTAAACGCGCCAGACCACCTGCCGTAGTATCACCACTAATACTCGCGTTATACACCTTATATTCAGGATGACTCACCTTTAGTCTTTGTTGCATTAAAGTAACCCAGCCATGTTGTACTGCCATGCCATGATTAGCACTGATACTATCCCCTAATACAACAATTGATTTTGCCTGCACCAATATAGAAAAAAACAGCATGACCCCGACTAATAAAACTTTAAACATAATGAACTCCGAAATAGAAAATAATAGCTCAAGCATCATTTATGTCGATAACTTGTGCAAAATAGTGACCAGTCAGACTGATCCTTTAACTATCTTGTCATCAGTTGACTTGAGAATCAAACCTGCGGAAAGTGTGGCAATTATTGGCGCATCAGGTTCAGGGAAGTCAACCTTACTCAGTTTATTGGCTGGGCTGGATACAGCAAGCTCAGGCACAATAGAAATCATGGGACAATCTATGTCTGAGCTAGATGAAGATGGACGGGCGGCGATGCGCAATCAGACGATAGGTTTTGTATTTCAATCATTTCAATTATTGCCCAATCTGAATGCGCTAGAAAATGTGATGTTACCATTAGAATTAATTGGCAATAGCAAAGCAAAGCGGTTGGCCAGTGATTTACTGCAACGTGTCGGTCTAAGCGAGCGCTTAACACATACTCCAAACCAACTATCCGGTGGTGAGCAACAACGAGTGGCTCTGGCACGCGCTTTTGTCACACAACCAAAAATTTTATTTGCTGATGAACCGACCGGAAATCTAGACAGCAGTACAGGTGAAAATATTATTGATTTGCTATTTGAATTAAATAAAGAAAACCAGACCACACTGGTTTTAGTGACGCATGATCAGCGCCTCGCGCAGCGTTGTGAACGGATTATAGAATTAAAATCTGGATGTATCGTATGAGTCATCTACGTTTGGCCTTGCGTTTTTTAGGTAGGGATAGTCGTTCGGGGGAATTAACTTTATTGATGCTGGCGTTGATTATTGCGGTGGGGAGTTCGACGGCGATCAGTCTTTTTGCTAATCGTATTAATCGCACAATGAATATTCAGGCAGCTGAGTTTTTAGCAGCGGATCTAGTGTTGAGTAGTCCGGATCTGGTTGCCAATGCTATTTTGCAAAAAGCCCAGAATCTGGGATTAAAGCAATCACAAGGCACTGAATTTTCCAGTGTACTGATGGAAAATGATGAGTTTTTATTAGTGGGTGTTAAAGCTGTCAGTACTCACTATCCTTTACACGGCTATTTGAAAATAAGACAGCAAAGTTACACTAAGGAACAAGTCGTTTACCATGGCCCAAAGATAGGAGAAGTCTGGGTAGAATCACGTATTTTATCCGCATTAAAGCTTAAATTGGGTGATCAATTAAGCGTTGGGGAAAAACAATTAATTTTGAGCCAGATTATTACTTATGAGCCGGACAAAAGAGGCGATTTGTATAGTTTGTCACCTCGGGTAATGATTCATGCAGATGATTTGGCAGCCACTGAAATATTACAACCCGGTAGTCATGTTCATCGGTTTTTTCAATTTGCTGGAGTCGAATCAAGCATATTAAATTTTAAGCACTGGTTAGCACCTCAATTAGGTGTTTCCCAGCGCATTATGGATGTCTATGAAGACAGACCGAAACTTGGTTCAGCACTTTCAAAAGCAGAACGCTATTTAGGTTTGTCCAGTATTGTGGTGGTTTTAATTTCTGGTGTTGCCATAGCGATGGCGACACGGCGCTATAGTGAACGGCATTTTGATAGTACGGCTATATTGCGCTGTTTAGGTTATAAACAAAAGGATGTACTGCAATTATTTTTATGGCAATTTTTTTTGATTGGCTTGATTGCAAGTCTTATCGGCTCTGCTTTAGGCTGGATCAGTCAGGAATTCTTATTACACACCATGCGTGAACTATTGCCAGAAAAAATAGCCGCCCCCAGTTTAATTGCGATATTTTTTGGCATGATGATGGGGCTAGTGGTGTTATTTGGTTTTGCTTTGCCTCCTCTGTTGCGTTTAAAACAAGTATCACCCTTGCGAATATTACGCCGTGATCTTGTTCCCTTACCGAGCAGTGCCTGGCTAGTGTATGGCTTGGCATTGAGTTTATTGTTTGTGTTAATGACCCAATACACTGCTGATTTTAAATTGACGCTGAGTATTATGGGTGCTGGGGCTATTAGTTTATTAATCATAGCGGGACTAGTGTATTTGATCTTGACTGCAAGTGGCTTGTTAATTCCTTATTTAAATTTAAGCTGGCGTTTTGGTCTGCAAGGTCTAGCAAAAAATAAACAAGCTAATATAGTGCAGATATTAGCTTTTAGCGTTACCTTACTGGCGATTATATTAAGTTTTACTGTGCGCTCAGATTTAATCAATGACTGGAAAAAGCAATTGCCAGAGCAAGCGCCTAATCACTTTGCATTGAATGTGTTTGCTGAGCAGAAAGATGCATTAGCCGAGGAATTAAACCAGCAAGGCGTAAAAATCAATCGGTTTTATCCCGTTGTCAGAGGTCGTCTGGTTGCGATCAATAGTATACCTGTACAACAGATAGTGACTAAAGAGTCTCAAGGCGAACGTGCGACGCATCGTGATTTAAGTTTGACCTGGGTGGAAAATTCACCTCAGGATAATCAGATTGTTGCGGGGGAGTGGCAGGCAGAGCGAAAACCAGGTCTGGTATCCATAGAAGAAAAACTGGCAAAAAGTCTTAAAGTTATTGTTGGGGATAGCCTTACTTTTACGATAGGCACTCAGCAAATAAAAGCACAGGTCGATAATATTCGTAAAGTGGATTGGGATACCATGAAGCCAAATTTCTATATGATATTTTCGCCAGGTTCTATAGATCAGTTTGCGCATACCTATATCAGCAGCTTTTATTTACCTATTGAAAAAAAGGATTTATTAAATCAGTTACTCAAACATTATCCGGCAATGACCCTTTTAGATGTTGATTTATTGCTGCAACAAATTAATCGCATTCTTAAGCAACTCACGGCTGCGATAAATTATTTATTATATTTTGCTTTATTTGCTGGGTTTTTAGTCTTATTTGCAGCGGTACAGACGACATTAGATAGTCGTATCTATTCGGGGGTATTGATGCGAACTTTAGGTGCTAAGCGGTTTTTTTTGCAAAAAATTCAATGGATAGAATTCAGTGTGCTGGGTTATATAGCAGGGTTACTGGCAGTAGTGATGGCACAACTGGTGATTTATGTGTTGTATCACTGGGTATTACAAATGGACTTTAATATCAACTTGACTCTATGTTTACTCTTCCCTGTTGCATCAGCATTGTTCATCGGTTTAGCCGGTTTATGGGGAACTCGTTCCGTGGTCACGCAATCCCCGATGCAAGTATTGAGAGAGCTGTAGAGCGAACTTTAGTCCGCTATACATTGCAAATGTACGGTAGAGTGCATTTGTATGTACCCCATATTTTTTGTAACCATTGGCTACCAACTTAAGGGACAACTCCTTTACAAAATAAGTGGGGTGGGCAGTTTTTTTTGCCCACCATCAAGTTGAACCTCGGTGGGCAGAAAAG
>CAZLLL010000353.1:0-4361 GCA_964560255.1 uncultured Methylomonas sp. | reverse complement strand
GCAATATTGGATGATTATTTGTTTCCATCTCCCTAAGTTCATCGTCTCTATTTTTGCTTAACACACATTCCCTGCTGATAACCTATCACTTCTTCATGACTACACGCGGTACAATCACTAGAATAGCTTCTAAGCTGCCCACCCCTTTCTGTCGCGCAGACTGGTACATAAATCATCGTACACACCTGTGGTCTTTCAGTAGGGCAGTCTGTTAAATGACTGTTTTTTTTAGCTGTGTTTTGACAAGCACTAACACCCAGAAGCATGGCCAAAAAACATACAAAGTCTCTTACCTTCACAACACTCTCTCCTAATTAACAGGGGCTACTTTGACCACTGCCCCAAACACAGGGTGGTCTAAATAATGCACTTCATTTAATAGCAAACGTCTTTTTTCCGTTAAGCGATATACCCGCTTCTCTTCTGAATGCGCTGGCGGACTAAACTCTATATCGGCGATGACATGCAATAAATACCCGCGCTGAATTTTTATCCAGCCAGTCAAGTTTGAACCCGATTTTTGGACATCAATAGGCAAGCTAATACGTCCACTACTGACCGGAATTCGCCATGACTGGTAATAAAAAGGCCGATAGTTTCGTGAGCGTTTTAATCGTTTATAAATATAATTCAGTGTTTTATTCCCTTTGCTTGTACGTGCATACCGTCCTATTGGCTCTATTTCAGAAATATCTTGAGTAAATACTTCGGAATTCAGCGCTTTTTGCTGGAAAACAATCAGCTCGACCTGAAACCATCGCTGCTCAGCTATAGCGAGGCTGTTAAAACAAAAAAGCACGATAGCAAGCAGAATTTTCAATTGATCACTCATAAATCATCTTCCGTTAGTTGTGTCAGTAGAGCGGCAATAAACTCAATTTTTTCGTTCGTTGTGGTAAATGTTTGTGTAAAACTCAATTTATCTCCCCCTTCAAATTTATAAATTTGTGCTTGAGTTTGTATCAATATTAATAATTGTTGCATATTCAGCTTAGGGTTGACATTAAAAAGCAGACGACCGCCCTCATCATAAGCATCAATCTTTTTGATGCCTATTTTATCTGCCTGTTGCTTTAATTCCGCCACTGCAAATAATGCTTTGACTTGATCAGGTAGTAAACCAAAGCGATCAATCATTTCTATCTGTAAGTCCCGTAATTCTTCTTTGCTGTCGCTACTGGCAATACGTTTATATAACACCAGTCGCGCATGAATATCAGGCAAGTAATCTTCGGGAATCAATGCTGCGGTGTGTAAGTCAACTTCTGTCCCTGTCTGCATGGGTGCATTTAATTCAGGTTGATTTCCAGACTTTAACGCTTTAACCGCACGGTCTAATAATTCAGTGTATAAAGTAAAGCCTATTTCCTGAATTTGACCACTTTGACCATCACCTAATAGCTCTCCCGCGCCACGAATTTCCATATCATGTGTTGAGAGCAAAAAGCCAGCCCCTAACTCGCCTGATGATTCCACCGCTTCTAAACGTTTGACCGCATCTTTACTCATTAACTTTTTCGGTGGGGTAATTAAATAAGCATAAGCACGATGATGTGAACGCCCTACCCTGCCACGCAGCTGGTGAAGTTGCGCCAGACCCAGTTTATCGGCACGGTTAATGATAATGGTATTGGCGGTGGGTATATCAATACCACTTTCAATAATAGTGGTACTCAATAGTACATTAAATCGCTGATGATAAAAATCCAGCATAATGCGCTCTAGTTCACGCTCTGCCATTTGCCCATGGGCAATTTCTATCCGTGCTTCGGGGACTAGTTTCTCTAGCGTACGTGCCATTTTATCCATTGATTTGACATCGTTATGCAGAAAATACATTTGCCCGCCACGTTTAATTTCACGCTGACAGGCTTCTTTCACTAATGAATCAATCCATTCGGTAATAAAGGTTCTGATCACATGTCGATTGGGGGGCGGGGTGGCAATAATCGAGACATCGCGCAATCCGGCCATTGCCATATTCAAGGTACGCGGAATAGGTGTTGCTGTCAGCGTTAATAAATCAACTTCCTGACGTATGGCTTTAAAATGCTCCTTCTGGCGTACGCCAAAGCGGTGTTCTTCATCAATAATCACCAAACCGAGTGCATGATATTTTATCGTTTTAGACAGTAATCTATGCGTACCAATGACAATATCGACCTTACCTGTCGCCAGGTCTGCAATAATGGTTTTTTGCTGCTTTGGCGTAACAAAGCGTGACAATACTTCGACGCGAAAAGGCCAATTAGCAAATCGATCACGAAAATTCTGAAAATGTTGCTGTGCCAATAAGGTTGTCGGCACTAAAATAGCAACTTGCTTACCACTTTGAGCAGCGATAAACGTGGCACGCATCGCGACTTCGGTTTTACCGAAACCGACATCGCCACAAACCACTCTGTCCATCGGTTGAGCAGAAGTCATATCGTCGATAATAGTGTCTATCGAAGTTTGCTGATCAGGCGTTTCTTCAAACGGAAATTCATCGGCAAAGGCCAGATATTCCTGCGCCTGATAAACAAAGGCGTGGCCTTTATTCAGTGCTCGTTTAGCATGAATATCCAGTAATTCAACCGCCACATCATGAATTTTTTCCAGTACTTTCTTTTTGGTTTTACTCCATTTATCTCCGCCTAATTTATGCAGTGGTGCCGTCTCAGGACTGACCCCAGTATAACGCCCGATAACATTTAGCGCTGAAACCGGCACATAGAGCTTATCTTCATTAGCATATTCCAGTGCCAGAAATTCTGCATCAATATCACCAAACTTTAAAACCTGCAGACCTAAATAGCGCCCTACCCCGTGTTCTTGATGCACGATAGGCGAGCCTATGGTCAGTTCATTCAGGTTATTAACAATCTTTTCCAGTTCTCGCGCTGCTGACTTCTTACGTCTGCGCCGTTGTTGAACTTTATCACCGCTAAGCTGGCTTTCGGTGATAATAACCAGACCTGCTTGTAAGTAGAGGCTATGATCTAATGAAGCCACCAGGATACAGGGTGAATCATCAGCTTGCATAAATTGCTGCCAATGCTCAATTTGTTTGACTGTTATTTTAAAGCTGCGTAACTGCTCAATCAGCGCTTCTCGATGTCCGGCAGTTTCAGCGACAAATAACACGCGACTATCGCTATTCGCGATAAATGCCTTTAATCGACTGGCTGGCTCTTTTAACCTTTGATCTATACTGACAACGGGTAGGCTAGTACTTTCAGCATTCCACCCACCTTCTATGCCCTGCCCTGCTAAATAAATGCGTCGAAAATTATTTACCCGCTTAATAAACTCATCCGCTTGTAAATAGAGCTGTTCTGGTGCTAATGGCGGGCGTTCAAGGTCATATTTACGTTGTTGAAAACGCTCCTCAATGTCGACGATAAATTGTTCAGCAGATTGTTGTAAAGTTTCAGGCAATACAAAAGCCGTGGTGGCGGGTAAATAATCGAATAAAGTCTCTGTTTTATTAACAAACAAAGGCAAATAGGCTTCGATACCACTGGGCGTTATGCCCTTGCTAACATCCTGATACAGGGTATTATTTTGGTAGTTTTCAGGAAATTCAGTGCGAAAGGACTGTCTAAAATGATTGATAGATTCATCTGTAAACGGAAACTCACGCGCAGGAAACAGCTGTATAGCATCAACTTTGGCAATTGAAAGCTGAGTTTCAGGGTCAAATGTTCTGATTGATTCCACTTCTTCATCAAACAATTCAATCCGAAACGGATATTGACTGCCCATCGGAAACAAGTCAACAATAGCGCCACGTACTGCAAATTCAGCATGTTGTACAACTTGAGAAACACATTGGTAACCCACGGCTTCTAATTTAATACGGTTTAAATCCAGATTAAACGTGCTACCCAGGGTGATAGAAAAACTATTGGCTAAAATATGCTCCCTAGGCGCTAAGCGTTGCATTAGAGTTGCAACAGACAGCACTAATGCGCCGCGTGTCACTTCGGGCAATTTGGCTAAGGCTTTTAAGCGCTCGGAAACAATCTCCGGCAAAGGCGAAAAAACATCATAGGGTAAAACTTCCCAGTCGGGAAAATGCAGAATAGGGTATTCGTCCTGTAAAAAGAAGGACAGTTCATGCTCCAGTCTTAAAGCAGTCTGGGTATCGGGTGTGAGCACCACAAACAAACGTGCTTCATTCTGTATGGCTGTTGCAATCGCCAAAGAATCTGCACAACCTGTCAGACCTGACCAGAATACAGGGTGTTTTATTTTGTAGGGAACTTGTGGCGTAAAAATAGCGAGTGTTTCTGACATGATAAAGCAGCTGCAATGTTTTTAGAGGGTAAGGGAGATGGAAACAAATAATCATCCAATATTGCGAGTCTTTTTGTCCG
>CAZLLL010000352.1:0-4379 GCA_964560255.1 uncultured Methylomonas sp. | reverse complement strand
TGAATCATGAAGGGATGAATCACGAAGGGATGAATCATGAAGGGATGAATCATGAAGGGATGAATCATGAGGGTATGAATCACAAAGCGCAAGGAGATAAAAAATGATTAGTTCAATCATTGCAGGCTCTATTAAAAACCGTGTGATAGTGCTTATTATGGCTATTTTACTGGCTTTTGGCGGGTACTGGTCATACAAAAACATGCCGCTGGATGCTATTCCTGACTTGTCTGATGTACAGGTTATCGTCTTTACTGAATTTCCTGGTCAATCTCCACAAGTTGTTGAAGACCAGGTCACTTACCCTTTAACCACGGCTATGCTCGCGGTTCCTTACTCGAAAGTCGTGCGTGGCTATTCTTTTTTTGGACTGTCTTTTGTCTACATTATTTTTGAAGATGGAACCGATCTTTATTGGGCTCGTTCGCGGGTTCTGGAGTCTTTAAATTATGTCAGTGGTGATTTACCGAAAGGCGTGACCCCCACATTAGGCCCTGATGCAACCGGGGTGGGATGGGTCTACGAATACGCTTTAGTCGATAAAACCGGACAACATGATTTAGCACAATTACGTTCAATACAAGACTGGTACTTACGTTACCCTTTGCAAACGGTTAAAGGTGTCTCTGAAGTCGCTTCGATTGGTGGCTTTGTCAAACAATACCAGGTTGAAGTTGATCCGAATGCCTTGCAGGCTTATAACATTCCGCTTTCTAAAGTAAAACAGGCAATACAGCGTTCCAATAATGATGTCGGTGGCCGTTTAATAGAAATGGCAGAAACCGAATACATGGTCCGTGGTTTAGGCTATATTCGTTCAGTCGCTGATTTAAATACTATTCCTGTTGGCGTTGATGCGAACGGTACTCCGATACGTTTACAAGATATTGCGCACGTCCACTTAGGTCCTGAATTGCGCCGAGGTCTGGTCGAATTAAATGGTGAAGGAGAAGTCGCTGCGGGTATTGTTATTATGCGCTTTGGTGAAAATGCGCAGGCAACCATCAATGCCGTTAAAGCAAAACTGGAAGAACTAAAGAAAGGCCTGCCGCCAGGCGTTGAAATTATTCCTGTCTATGATCGTAGTGATTTAATTGGTCGTGCGGTCGAAACATTGAATACCGCTTTAATACAAGAATTAATTATTGTCAGTGTACTAGTGGGATTTTTTTTATTGCATTTACGCTCTTCATTGGTAATTGTTATCAGCTTACCGCTAGGTATTTTGATCGCTTTTATCGTGATGCGTTTTCAGGGTTTAAATGCCAACATCATGTCCCTGGGCGGTATTGCCATCGCCATTGGTGATATGGTCGATGGGGCGATTGTTATGGTTGAAAATGCGCACAAACATTTAGCTGACATGCGCGAAAAGAAAAACAGGGAATTAACATCAGAAGAGCGCTGGCAGGCAGTTCGTGAATCATCCAGCGAAGTAGGGCCGGCTTTATTTTTCTCGCTACTGATTATTACCGTTTCGTTTATCCCTATTTTTACCATGCAAGCACAAGAGGGGCGTTTATTTAGTCCACTAGCTTTTACCAAGTCTTATGCGATGGGAGCGGCAGCTATTTTAACAGTGACAGTCGTGCCGGTCTTACTGGGCTATTTTATCCGTGGCAAAGTCATTCCTGAACATAAAAACCCGATTAATCGTGGCCTGCATTTTTTGCATACCCCAGTTTTAAAACTTGCCATGCGGTTTCGCAGTATCACCTTGATTATAGCGATATTATTATTAGGTTCGACCTATTATCCTTTATCTAAAATCGGTAGTGAATTTATGCCGCCTTTAGATGAAGGGGATATTTTATATATGCCGACCACTTTTCCAGGCATATCCATTACTAAAGCCCGTGAGTTATTGCAACAAACTGATAAGATTTTGGTCACATTTCCAGAAGTGCATCATGTCTTTGGTAAAGTGGGTCGTGCAGAAACGGCAACCGATGCGGCTCCTTTGTCCATGATGGAAACTACCATTCGTCTGAAACCTAGGGAACAATGGCCTGACCCTAAAAAAACCACACAGGAACTAATGAGTGAAATGGATAAGGCGATTCAATTTCCAGGGCTTGCCAATGCCTGGACGATGCCGATTAAAACCCGTATAGATATGTTATCAACAGGGATTAAAACACCGATAGGTATTAAAGTCTCAGGGCCTGATTTGAATGTATTGCAGGATGTGTCAGAGCAAATAGAAATGGCGATGAAAACTTTGCCAGAAACTACCTCTGCATTTGGTGACCGTGCTGTCGGGGGGTATTATCTTGATTTTGATATTAATCGTGAAGCTGCAGCACGTTATGGCTTAACAGTCGGTGATGTTCAGGATGTGATACAAAGTGCCATTGGGGGTATGAATATTACTGAAACAGTGGAAGGTCTAGAGCGTTACCCAGTCAATCTCCGCTACCCACGGGAACTACGTGATAATTTTGAAAGCTTGAAACGAGTGTTAATCCCCACTCCTACAGGAACTCAGATTCCTTTGGCTTTAGTGGCTGAATTACAGTTAAGACGCGGCCCTCCGTCCATTAAAAGCGAGAATGCACGTCCTAATGCCTGGATTTATGTGGACATTAGCACCTCCGATATTGGCGGCTTTGTCGATAAAGCAAAAAAGGTACTGGCACAACAGGTTAAGATTCCTGCTGGCTATACCCTCACCTGGTCGGGGCAATTTGAATATATGGAGCGTGCCGCTAAACGCTTAAAAATAGTCGTGCCTATTACGCTAATGCTGATCTTCTTTTTGCTTTATCTCACCTTTAGCAATATGACAGAACCAGTCATTGTGATGTTAAGTGTCCCTTTCGGGCTGATTGGCGGCATCTGGATTGTTTACTTTTATGGGTTTAATTTATCCGTCGCAGTTTATGTCGGATTTATCGCCTTGGCAGGTACGGCAGCGGAAACAGGGGTCATGGTGCTTAATTTTATAGACATCGAGATGGCAAGATTACGGAAGCAACAGCAGCGGTTATTATCCTCACTGGAGATTAGAGAAGTCGTTGAAGCCGCGACTGCTTTACGTGTTCGCCCAGTCGCGATTACCGCTTTTTCTACTATGATTGGCTTGGTGCCTATCATGATCAGTACTGGCACTGGTGCCGATGTCACTCAACGAATCGCTGCGCCGGTATTAGGCGGCATGTTCACAGTGTTATTACTGACCTTACTGGTTTTTCCTGTTATTTATAGCCTAGTATTGGAGTTTCAGGAATGGCAAAAAAGACGACTGATTCAGGTTGAGAAATAGCACGACAACTATAGTAGGCTGAGATATTTTTTTGTAAGTACTTGGCCAAAAGTTATCTAACATTTCAAGAAATGAAGATTATCAGTTATTCTCAAAAAAAGCAAAAATGGACATTTTTTGGTTTAAAAAAGTATTATTAAGTGCAAAATCACATTTATTCCTTTTGTTAAGAAACTTTTGACTGCCTACTTAGAGCTAAAGTTTTTGCTGATCCACTATTATTACGCAGAGCACTGAATAATCTTATTGCTAATGCGATTAGTTATACCGATATGAGAGGGGTAATTTATATTCAGGCGATACCCTCTAAACACTATACAGAAGTGCATGTATGTGACAATGGTATCGGTATTGAGACAGGCGAGTTATCGAAAATATTTGATCGCTTTTACAGAGCAGATAAAGCACGCGCTAAAAATACGCTAGGGACAGGTTTGGGTTTGTCACTGGTGAAATCAATTATGGCATTACATAAAGGCACTGTCTCTATTAAAAGCGAAATTGGGCAAGGTACAACCGTCATTTTGCGTTTTCCCTTCAAACGGGGAATATGATGTAGGATGTGCTGAGGTACGAAGCGCATCACACTGAAAGATGCGCTTCGTACCTCAGCACATCCTACGCCTTAACAGCTATAGAGCCTCTACATCTATTCAAACAAGTCGTTAAATGACAAATTTGTAATCTATTTGTCCGCTTTTTGTTGGTTTCATTAGCTTAAAATGTAAACAACTTATTCAGGAGACAAAATGTGATAGAAATCATTCCTAACTGGCATCCGTTGTTAGTCCATTTTACGCTAGGATTATTAAGTACCTCGGTGCTGTTTTATTTGGCATCAGCACTTCACAGGCTGTTGCCCAAAACCTGGGGATTGACCAGGTTTACGCCGATGTATTGCCAGAACAAAAAGCAGAAGTTGTCAAAAACTTACAAGAAGATGGGTATATTGTTGCAATGGCAGGTGATGGTATTAATGATGCTCCTGCATTAGCACAAGCCCATATAGGTATTGCCATGGGGACGGGTACTGATATCGCCATGGAAAGTGCAGGCGTTACATTAGGGAGATGGAAACAAATAATCATCCAATATTGCGAGTCTTTTTGTCCGT
>CAZLLL010000351.1:0-4401 GCA_964560255.1 uncultured Methylomonas sp. | reverse complement strand
TGATTTTTGGCGAAGGTATTGCTAAAAGTGAGACAATCAGCATATTCTTTATTAAACGTTATCTTGACATATCTGCCTTAGAGCCTATACTTAGTAGCTATTGCAGACTTCATAAAAAGTTAAAGCTTTTTTATTCCTGCATTGTTCAAATATCGCAAAGTATAAACTACTTTTGGGTGACAATGAAAGCTACCAAAATTAAATTACTTTAAGTTAATACAGTATTTTCATTTTTAGCATTAATCTTACAATAGTTTATTGCCAATTAGAAAGTCATTAAGAGACGTGTAGAAAATAACCAGAGCAACTTTATTTAAAATTAGGTTTGCAGATGTAGGCTACTGACTTAGGAACGTGCCTCTTCCCCACAACACACTTTAATATGCCTTGTTTTCATATTCTACAGAGAGGCTAATGCCATCCAACAAGATCAAAGATAAACTCCGATGATCTTGCTGTTAGGGAAAACGTTGTTTTAACAAGTCATGTTCCATTTATTAAAAGGAACTATGCTATTTAGGAGTGGGCACGGAATAAGTAGAGCAAAGAAGCAGTACTTTTATTTGTATTCAAAGCGCACAAACCTAACCTTAAGTATGCTACGTAAACTCTCATTTTACAAAAAGGGATCTGAATGGTTACAAAGTGTTGGGGTTCGTGCCTCACCTGCAATCTACGCAGCTCGTCTCAATTTATTGTTTTTAAGAAGAGCTGCTAACTTTAAATATGGGATAGGTTTTCAATAGCATGTAAATTTGTCCCGTCTTAAATTTCCGCTATTGACTTAGGAATATGCACGAAATAACTTGGGCAACTGGCGCAGGATTTTTATTCGTATTCAAGACGTACAAATAGGCTCATAGCAAGCTACGTAACTATTTGTACAACGCAGAAGACGGATAAAAAGACAAGCGAGTTGTCGAAGTTATTTCGTGCACGTTCCTTAGGCAAGGTTTAATAAGGAGTAAACCATCTAATGAGAATTCTTGTCGTAGATGACAGCAAAATGACCCAGGTGCTCATGCAACGTTCGCTCAATAAATGGGGCTATGAGGTGACTTGTGTCAGCAATATTGATGCAGCTATTGACTTTCTTACAAAAGAAGCTGTGCAATTTGTTATTACCGACTGGATTATGCCTGGAGGAACTGGACCTATGTTGTGTCGTAAAATACGCGATTTTAAAGATTCCTTTTATACCTACATAATCATCATGACGGCTTTAGATGACTCTTCTGCTATGGTAGAGGGAATGGATTCAGGTGCTGATGATTTTATTCGAAAACCCATACAACTCGAAGAAATGCGTGCACGTATACGGGCAGGGGAGCGAGTACTGGAGCTAGAAAAAAAGTTACAGGAACGAAATCAAACACTGCTTGATGCTCAGGAAGTGATTGATAGAGATATAAAATTGGCCAGTAAAATGCAGCGTGGTTTATTGCCAGCCCTTCCTTCAAAAATTATTAATGTTGCTTTTGATGGTCTATTCTGTCCTTCTGCGCAAGTCTCTGGAGATATTTTTAATTTCTTCCGCTTAGATGAGTATCATATTGGTTTCTATGCAATAGATGTCGCTGGACACGGTGTCGCCTCTGCTATGTTATCCTTTACCCTTAGCCGGTTATTAACGCCTGATTTGAATCGAGATAGCCTGCTAAAATATTCTCATTCAAGTGCTCCTTTTTATAAAATCGTTCAACCGACATCAATAGTACTGGAAGATCTTAACCAGCAATTTCAGGTCGATGATAGTAACTCTCTGTATTTCACTATGGTATACGGAGTCATGAACTTAAAAGCATCGTCTATCAATCTGTGTCAAGCAGGCCACCCTTCTCCTATTTATTTGCCTTTAGTAGGGCCCGCTAAATTTATTGGTGATGGGGGATTTCCTGTTGGCATTACTACACTTGCTAATTATGAAAGCATTAGCATTGATTACACGCCGGGCGCACGCCTATTTATTTATTCAGATGGCATTAGCGAATGTATGAATGTACATAAAGAAATGTATGGCTCTGAAAGGCTTTTAAAATTTATTGAACAGCACAGAGATCTATCGGTCAATGAAATTTTAAAGCGATTGAATGAGAGTATCCGTTTTTGGCATGGCAGCGAAGACTATTATGATGATGTTTCTATGCTTGTTTTAGACATAAGTCAAGAAAAATGAATACAAGCCTGACAAAACAATAAAATAGACTACACTTCATTCAAGCCCCCTAGAATCGTAATGTAAAGGAAAGAAATGTTAGTCGAATCCAAAACTAAAAACGGTGTATTAATATTTACGCCTCAAGAGCAAAGACTTGATGCCATGCTAGCTGCCAATTTTAAAAATAAATTTACTGAATGTCTTGATGAAGGTCACAACAATATTGTGATTAACCTAAGCCACGTTGAATTTATTGATAGTAGCGGCTTAGGTGCGCTTGTGAGTTGCCTGAAACTTCTCAAGTCAAATGCTAACGGAAAAATAGCCCTTTGTGAATTAACTATGGCCGTTGCCTCCATGTTTAAATTTACACGAATGGACAAAATTTTTATTCTCTGTGATAACGAAAATCAGGCGATACAAAAGCTTAGCAATAGCGAAATATCCTAACCTTAAATTAACTACCTTAAACATAGTATGAAAGCAATGATTTTAGCTGCGGGTAAAGGAACACGTATGCAGCCTTTTACCCACACCCTACCTAAACCAATGATTCCATTGCTGCGTAAACCCGTGATGGAATGTATTATTGAACACCTAAAACACTATGGAATAACGGATATTGTTGTCAATACCAGTTATTTATCTGAATCTATTGAAGACTATTTTCGTGATGGAGAACGCTTTGGTGTGCAAATCGCTTATTCGTTTGAAGGTAAAAAAGAAGGTGAAGAATTAGTCGCTCAGGCACTAGGCTCGGCTGGGGGAATGAAAAATATTCAGGAATTCTCCGGTTTTTTTGACCAGACCTTTATTGTTCTTTGTGGAGATGCATTAATAGACCTAGATATAGATAAAGTACTTGAGTTTCATCGAAAAAATAAATCCATTGCAACTATTGCATTAAAAGAGGTACCTTGGGAAGATGTCGATAAGTATGGTATCGTTGAAACTGATGAGAATGGTCGTATTCTACAATTCCAGGAGAAACCAGAGCGTGCAGCCGCAGTATCCAATTATGCTAATACCGGTATTTATATTTTTGAACCCGAAGTATTGAAATATATACCGAAAGGTATTGAATATGATATTGGAGGGGAGCTTTTTCCAAAATTAGTAGAAGCAGGGCTACCTTTTTATGGCGTAAGCATCCCTTTTCAATGGATAGATATCGGCACTATTCCAGATTATTTTGAAGCATCTATGGCATTATTAAACGGTGAAGTAGCTGGATTTGTATTGCCAGGAAAAGAAATTTTGCCTAGATTGCACGTTGGTATTAACCTTAATGTTGACTGGGATAATGTGACGGTTGTTCCACCTGTGTATATAGGCAGCGGTACTCGTATTGATGCAGGAGTTGAACTTATTGGCCCTGTCATGGTAGGTGCAAATTGTCATATCGAATCGGGTGCTGTGATCCAGGAAACCCTTATTCATAACTACACCAGAGTATCTGGAGTCGCTAATCTTGATAAAAAAATTATTTTTGGCAATCACTGTATTGATGCCAGCGGACATTCACTCAATATTCAAGAAACAACTGTCGATTGGTTAGTTGGAGATGTTAGGTGCGATAAGCAGGTTGATGAATGGCAGAAAATTCTTATTGATACGATTGAAACGCTTGACTCTAAAGAATAGCCATGGCAGAAATGAACAAAGTAAGTTTAGTATTCTATAGTCGCCTAGAAAACGTAAGATTTGCAGCGCTTTGTTCAAAACAAATGGCTAAACAGGCTTTTAATGATGAAGCAATAGCGGAGATTGAATTAGCGATTGTTGAGGTGGTCAATAATAGCATAATACATGCTTATGCGAGCTCCACAGAATACAAAATTACCGTAGAAATCGAACTCAATGAGGAGTGCCTTATCATTCAAACTTACGATACGGGCATTGCTATGAATCCAGACAGTCTAGAAAAGGATCATGCTGACATTCAGTTTGAAGTGAGTGTTGATTCTAGTATTGAAGAGCTGCCCGAAGGAGGATTAGGACTCAAGATGATCCAGCATTGCATGGATGAAGTGAGCTATCAAAACCTGAATAACACTAACCACTGGCGGCTAACTAAATTTCGCTCAAAGGACTAACCTTAGAAGATAAAAATAGTTTTTGATACCTTTCATCTCTGACCCCAATACCGCTTCCAGTTGATAGTTAAAGTTATGAAAAATATAAATATAGGGCATCCTTCATATTTCCTATAAAGTAGTTTACACATGAAGGCTAGCAAAGAA
>CAZLLL010000350.1:0-4402 GCA_964560255.1 uncultured Methylomonas sp. | reverse complement strand
TTTGATTCCCATTCCTTAGTATATCGACATAGTCAGTATACAGTAGCAGCGGTCTTTATCCGCGACATAAAAAATGCCTGCATATGGGGCGTCGCTGCTATAGAATTAATGAGTATGCCCATGCTCACCATGATTATGCGTGTGTTCTGTGCTATGGTCATGAGTCTCAATAGGCGTATTGAGGTCATCAGTATGCACATGGGGTGAAGCATCAAGGCTATGTGTATGTGCCGCAGGGTTGTGAGCATGACTATGTAAGTGCTGAGGTTGCCGCATAACAGCAGCCCCCTTTTGTTGCATCACCGGGGCAACAGCGACACCATGCTGGTAAACCATCAGTCCGCCTAAATCAGCACCTAAGGTCAGGAATAAGACTAATAATGTTGATAAAGCAAAATGGCCGTAGGTTTTAGTGGCTAAAAAGTCATCTGCTGCAAAAAAACGGCGCAATGATAAAATCAGTGCTAATACCGTTACTGTAATACCAAAGCTCTGATGACGCAACATGATAGCATGGGTCAGGTCATTATGCGGTGCTGAATAAGCCGCCTGAAATCCGGCTACGACTGTGATGAGTGAAAAAAATGTTCCAATATAAAGGATAGGCGTAGCAAAATTACGCCATGCAGGTTTTGATAATAAACCACCCACTGTGTCAGCAAAGAAAAAAATTGTAAATAAAACAATAGGGAAATGAACTAGCAAGGGATGGATATTATCCATTGTGCCAATACCTGGCATAAACGCCGCAAAAATTTCTGCGGGGCTTTTTGTCGTCAGTGATTCTATAAAGGTTAATATAGCTTCCAGTCCTTTAACGGCTCCTGCACCCTGGTGATCTCCTCCTCCGTGAATTTGTGGCAGGATATCAAATATTAAATCAATCATTTTTCTTTTGTTATAAAAATCTGGATAGTGAAAAAGTATGTTATATGCCGCATTATACGGTTATGGCGGTTTGTTTGCAGGTTTATTCTCTGGAATGATGTTTAACGCCTTATAAACGGCTTGTAGTCGAATTTCTTGTCTATTTCCGCTAAAGTGCTCTAATGTGACAACAGCAGGCTGAGTTCGTTTTTGCCAGGCAATATAGACTGTGCCGACTGGTTTTTGTCGCGTACCACCTGATGGCCCAGCAATTCCGGTTATGGCAATCGCATAATCTGCCTGGCTATTGAGCAGTGCACCTTGTGTCATTTGTTTTGCCACCTCGGCACTGACGGCACCAAATTCTTCAATACTGGTACTCTGCACATTGAGCATTTCTGATTTTGATTGATTACTATAAGTAATAAAGCCACGGTCGAACCATGTTGAACTCCCTGCAATATCAGTAATACACTGTCCTAACCAGCCTCCAGTACAAGATTCAGCTGTTGCAATACGAGAGTGGGTATTGTTTAAGAAATTACCCAGATTACTGGCGGATAATTCAAGATTTAGATGTGTGCTCATAATGCTTGCTATTAATTGTAAAGCTAAGGACAATGCTTTGTTATAATTAAGATAAGGAGCGTGCACGAAATAACTTCGACAACTCGCTTGTCTTTTTATCCGTCTTCTGCGTTGTAGCAACAGTTACGTAGCCAGCTATGCGCCTGTTACTACGCCTTGAATACGAACAAAAATCCTGCCCAATATTGGACGATTATTTATTTCCAGCTCCCTAAGGGTAATGCAGAAAAGCAAGGAAACTAATTATTTCAGCGAGGAATAATTTAGAAACTACCTATATTCAGTTGAAAAATTTCTTGTGTTAAATTATTTGGCTACAAATTTGAGACGGAACAGTAACCTCGTAGAGCGTGGCTAAAGCCGCGCTCTACGGTTTTCAAATGTCCCGTGTTAAACTCGTAGCCAATTATTTAAGCAATTTAACGCGAGTATGGACTGCACTATCTTGGAATTAGGCCACTATGATTTATACATGATAACAGTGATTATTCAGTTTATTTAAAGAATTTCGGAAATGATGGGAGCGTGTGAACGTTATCCGACTTTTGGAAATGAATCGAATAATGACATAAAAAAGCGCGTGAGTAAGGTATTTAAAAAAAACACAATGACAGAGATAGATTGGAACGATTTTTCAGTAGAAACTCAGGCAATTAGAGCAGGTCATCAGCGTACACATGAAGGTGAGCACAGTATGCCCATCTATATGACCTCTAGCTATGTTTTTAAAAATGCAGAAGAAGCTGCATTACGATTTTCTCGCCAACAGCCTGGAAATATATATTCACGCTTTACCAATCCGACGGTAGATGCTTTTCAGCAACGGTTGGCGCTGATGGAGCAGGGTGAGCGTTGTCTTGCTTTTGCTTCAGGTATGGCGGCGATTATGGCGCTGGGTATGAGCCTGTTAAAAGCAGGTGATCATGTGGTATGTTCACGTAGTGTCTTTGGTAATACAGTTCTTGTCTTCGAAAATTATTTTGCAAAATTTGGAGTTGAGACTACATTTGTAGAGTTATCTAATCTGGCTGCATGGGATGCGGCGATACAGCCGAATACTCAGTTTTTATTTGTCGAAACGCCCTCAAATCCTTTAATGGAGCTAGTTGATATTAAGGCTTTGGCGGATATTGCGCAGCAAAAAGGCTGCTTGCTAGTCGTAGATAATGTTTTTTGTACACCGGTCATGCAAAAGCCCTTAAGTTTGGGTGCTGATATTGTTGTGCATTCAGCGACTAAATATATTGATGGACATGGCCGAGCAGTGGGTGGTGCTGTAATTGCGAATGAAGAGATTATTGAACAATCAATTTACCCTTATTTACGCACGGGTGGAGCCACCATGAGCGCGTTTAACGCCTGGGTGTTTCTGACGGGGCTGGAAACTTTGGCCGTCAGAATGAAAGCACATTGTGATAGTGCTTTTGAATTAGCAAAATGGCTAGAAGGCCAGACTGACGTGGCAAAAGTTCACTATCCAGGCCTAGTATCACATGCGCAGCATGAACTGGCGAAACAGCAACAAAGTCATTTTGGTGGGGTGGTTAGTTTTGAATTAAAAGGTGGTAAAAAACAGGCCTGGAAATTGATTGATAGCACGCAAGTGTTATCCATTACAGCAAATTTGGGGGATGTAAAATCTACAATTACTCACCCAGCAAGTACTACGCATGGACGTTTGCCACCAGAAGTAAGATTACAGGTGGGTATTACAGAAAGCCTGGTACGAGTATCGGTCGGCTTGGAAAATATTGAGGATATAAAGCAGGATTTATTACGTGGTTTGTCGCTGGGGTAAAACAGGCATTGTTTGCTGAAAACTCCTTATATTTTATATAGATAAAGCTATCATTAGGTGCGATAGATGTTATGGCAAGAAGTTTGTGACTATCCGGGATTAAAAGACCTACCCTTTAAAATAAAGCTAGATGAATATGGAAGAATTATCATGTCTCTTGTCAAAGTTTGCCATTCCACCTTTCAAGGTGAAATAGCCTTTATTTTACGATCATTATTGCAAACAGGCAGAACCTTACCTGAGTGTGCAATAAAAACTTCTAAGGAATGGGCAGGGAATAAGTTGAGCAACTAACGCAGTATTTTTGTCCGTATTCAAGGCGCACAAGCAGGTGCATAGCAGGCTACGTAGCTGATGTTGCATGGGCTTCTCTTGGTTTATTTGACATTATTAAAGAGCAATCAAGTGCTCAGTTGCACCTACCGTTGCTCAGGTTATTTGATTCCCATTCCTTAGTACCTTGCTTTTTGATAAAAACAATAGTATTAATTGAGCAAAGATAAGCAAGTTTCAGTAAAAAGGATAAAAATTGATCAGAGTATATTTATTAATTATCATTATTGCTGCGGTTTTCTGGTTTAAAGCTTTAATGCAAAAAACATCAGAAGAGCGAAAGCCATTTGTAAAGAAAAGTACTTTGTATGGTTTTGCGCTGGTTTTGGTATTATTAACTGTTATGGGGAAACTCAACTGGGTTTTAGCTGGGTTCAGTGTTGCTGTTGCATTTGTGCTGCGTTTTTTGCCGGTAGCTTTGCGCTTTGCGCCTCAATTACAGCGCTTATGGCTTGCATTTCGTAAGCGTGGTAATACAAGCAGCTACAATCAGAGTTTCGAGCGTGGCTCGGCTGCTATGACTGCAGAAGAGGCCTGCAAAATTTTAGGCATACCAGCATCGGCAACACGCAAGGAAGTGACTGATGCTCACCGCAAGTTAATTTTTTTAAATCACCCAGATCGAGGTGGAACGAGTTACCTTGCAGCACAAATTAATCGGGCAAAGGAAGTGTTGTTGATGCATTGATTTATTAGAGTTGTTCTTGTGAATATTAATTAATAATCAGTATGTTATAATTTTTTAGTGTACTTCATTTTTTGAAAAAACGGATAAAACTGTATTTTACCTGGGTTCCTAGCAAATATATTATTTTA
>CAZLLL010000349.1:0-4407 GCA_964560255.1 uncultured Methylomonas sp. | reverse complement strand
TTGCCCACCCTACAAATGATGGCTTGTCCCGTCTTAAGTTGGTAGCCGATAAAACCTGTTTTTTAATTTATGTTGCTGGTACTCACAAAATCAGTTAGGCAATAAAAACTTGGCCGCTAAGTTTTATTAGGCTTAATCAGTACCGGACATAACAAAAAACCCAAAATAACGCCACAACTCACCACCTTAGCCAAAGTCTGCAACATAGATGTTTGTGCAAAAATCAGGCAACCGAAGACGAGTGCACTGGTTAACATAGATGCCGCCATCGCCTGATACGTTAAGGTTAAATGACCACTGCGATTTTCCTGATAAAAAATTCCGTAATCAACACAGATGGCGACAGCTAATAAAAAACCGACTAAATGTAAAAAACTAATTGCTTCACCTGTCCAGGCCCAAAAAGCCAAAATCAATAAAGCCGATAAAAAAGCGGGCGAGAGTGTTTGTAGTGTCAGCTTAAAACTCTTATAGCGTAAGCCTAACAAAAAGGTAATTAAGGCCAGTCCTGATAATAAAGTGATTTCGGCCCGTTGCTGATAATCTACTGCCATGCGATTGAGTAAATCGCGTTGACTAAAATATTGCACATTCTCTAAATCACTCAGCGCATTTTGTACTGCTTCCGGTTTATGTTTGCTAAGCCAGATCATTATCAACACGCGATGCTCCGTCTTAATGATTTGATTGCTGATTAATTTAGCAATGGGGGATTGCAAGACCTGTTGTAAAGTCAATTTTTCACTTTGCGTATAGTCTAACTCACCTAAGCGACGTACTGATAAGCCCTGAGCTTGCAAGGCATTGCGCCAGAATTGATGCTGCTGATCATTTAAAGCGCTTAATAAGTGCTGCTGGTTAGTTAATTGCTGTTGCTCTGATAATAGCCAGGGATAAAGCCCAAAATAGCTTTCTAATTCACCTGATTGTTTTACCTTATCCAGACGTTGATACACTTGCTCGGTACTTTGTAAGGCTTGTTCAACTGTTGCACCACTGACTAATACAAAACGTCCAGGTTCCATACTGATCATCCGCTCACGTATTTTTTTATCAGTGACCTTTAAAAAATCCAGCTCTGGCGTTAATTGCTGTAAGTCTTGCATCCATTGCAAACGATCCAGTTGCGCTGCCCCCATAACTGATAAGGCGAGTACGATGGTTAATACTCCCCAGCGGTGTCGTTGACAAAACACTGGCCAAAAGATAATAAATGCAAAGGGAGTAATATGCTTTGCATTCCCCGTCATAAGTCGAGGAAATAAATAGCGGGTTAATAGCAAGGAAACAATAATACCTGTCGTAGTATACACCGCAACCTGCTGAAAACCAGGATAACCAGATAATCCGAGCGCAATATAGCCAATCAGTGTCGTTACTGCACCCATTAACAAACTGGGAAAAATTTTTTTAATGACACTTAAGCGTTGCGACTGGGGTAACCCCTGGGCATGGACTATCACGTGTATGGGGTAATCAATACAAATTCCGATCAAGGTAGAGCCAATCGCGATAGTCATGCCATGCACTGAACCAAAAACAAAGTTAGTGGCTAACACAGCAATCGTCATGACCATCATCAGCAATGAAAATACCCAGAACAAAACACGAAATGAGCGAAAAATAAGCAAAAAAAGTAACATTAATGCCAACGAAGAGAAAATACTAATCACTTTAATATCCGCTTCTATCATCGTTTGTGTTGCGACAGCAAACAGAGGAACGCCAGTCATATCTAACTGGTATTGATCGGTTGAGGATACTAAGGCCGCAAATGATTTTTTGATGCCTTGCTGAATCTTTAATTGTGCCGGTACATCCATACCCGACATCTCTGTTTCTAAAATAAAATTAGCAAATTGTGCAGTGCTGGCTTGTTGCTTTTGAAACTGTTGGGCAACACTTTTAAAGCCATGCAGAGATAATAGTAGAGGGTCTTGTACTGCAATTTTTTTAATAAACCGCCCCTGTGGAGAAAGCAGTGCTTGCTTTAATCCTTCTGCCCGTTTGGCCAGAGCGGATTCGTTCAAGAGTTCAGCAAGTGTTTGTTCGGGTGTTAGACTATATAATTGCGCACCATGCCGGGCATATAAACTGGATAAAGTCCCTAAAGTCTGTTTTTTTTCATCTGTTGCCCAGACATCAGCGACACCTTCCATAGACTTTAATAACGTTAGCCAGGCTTGAATAAAAGCTGGCGTAACCTGATGATTCTCTCCTGCATCAACCGATAAGATATAGCGCCGAGATAAAGTGCCTGATTGAATTTCGCTGGCCAATAAAATTTCTTCAGCATTATCACCCGCGATCACAAACGCAGATATATCTGTTTTAAATTGCGTGGTATAAACAGCCAGCCCCATCAGCAGTGGTAAGCACAGAAAAAAACACAGTGAAGGAAAGGAAAAGCGCATGACTAATGCCTTTTTAATGACAACAATACAGCGTCTAATGTCTGTTTAATTTCCTGGCCTTGTTGTGGTCGACTTAAAGTATAATGACTACGATCACCATCAGGCAAAATCACGGACATTTGACTGGCTGCCTTTCCGTTTTGCCCTTGCATTATTATTTTTAGCGGGGCTTCATCCACCTCAAATTCCTTGGCAAGCATTTCTAGTTTCCACGCTGAGACAAAATTAATAAATTTTAACGTATAATTCTGTCGTAAATAAGCCAAATTACCGCTTAACATGGCTTTAAATGCGACAAGGCTTGCCATCATTGGGTTACTTTCATCTAGCTGAGTCTGATGGTACGTCTTCGTTGCTGGCTTATAATAAGTTAACTGGTTTTCCACGGCAGCCATTATTTCTGAATCAGGTTTTAGCTGTTGTTTTAACATCACTCCTGGAATAGCGACATATAAATAACCGCTCCCTTGCCAGTCATCATCAAATAAGCCCATATAGCGCGTTTCTTGATAGACAATCTGAACTGCACTCTCAGGTTTCATGCGCGCCATGATGCCTTCTAAAGTATCCTGTTCTGAGATATTTTGAGCTAGGCAGGCATATGAAAAACTGAATAAAAATATATATCTTTTAAACATCAGTCATTAGAGTTGTTCTTGTGAATATTCATTAATAATCAGTATGTTATGTTTTTTAGTGTGCTTCATTTTTTGAAAAAACGGATAAAACTGTATTTTACCTGGGATCTTAATAAATTGATTTTAAATAAGTTTTATTTATTTATTTATTGATTCACAAGAACAACTCTATTAACTCGCATGCACATCTAGCCAGATTTTTCGACCATGAACGACCATGTTTCTGGCAGATTCTTTAACATCTGGAATAAGCTCAACAGGTATGCCTATTTTTCGAAAAAGAAAAAATCGCCAGATATATTCAGCGATCATCAACAGTCCTGTGAATAAAAAAATCAGTATACCGGTGTAAATTGCCCACCATGCTATTGGCGCAAATAACGCCAGCCCGATACATGCGAGCGCATTAAGGGCAAAAAAACCAGTCCAGATAACCGTTAATTGACGACAGTAACGACTCAGCACAGGCGGTACATAGGGAAAATCGATACTAGCAAAACGTTCCACCAGTGATGGCTCCTTACCCTTTAGTAAGGTCTTGCCAAAAAAGAGCATTAAGCTTAGCTGTATGAGGATAGGCATTAGTTTGGCGATTAAATCTGGGTAATAGGCCGTTCCCAACAGTAAAAAAAATACGATAGCCAATTTTTGCGTACGCACAGATGCATTTCGTGCCTTAATTGCCTGATAACAATACACACTGACAATAACTAAGGGAGCAAACCACACCAAGCCTTCTTGCACTCCCCTGTATACAAGATAAGGATAGGCTAAGAAAATGACACTACTAACAATGACGCGCAATACCTTTTGCATAAATGTACGTTATTTTCTTCTATTTTCAGCTACAAACTGAGCCAATGAATTCAGCGAAGCAAATATCTCCTGATTGCGATCATCTTCAGAGGTAATTTTTACGCCATATTTACGATCCAGCAATACGGCAATTTCTAAGGCATCAATTGAGTCCAGCCCCAGACCTTCACCGAATAAGGGTTCATTAGAAATAATTTCCTCCTCCGTGACATCTTCTAAATGCAAACCCTCAATTAACAATACTTTTAACTCTGCCACTAATTCTTGAGACATACTACCTTATCCAAACTAACATTAAAATCCTATCATCTTACCTTATTTCCTTTGAATATCGAAAATGAAATGACTTTGTTAGACTGGAAAGCTTAACTGCTCGACAATTCCACTAAAAATCGCTCTGTGTAGGCACCTAATTATTCATCGAAAAATGATTGACACTTTTAGCTACCAACTTAAGATGGGACAAGCCATTATTTGTAGGGTAGGCAATCTTTTCTGCCCACCGAGGTTCAACTTGATGGTGGGCAAAAAAACTGCCC
>CAZLLL010000348.1:0-4430 GCA_964560255.1 uncultured Methylomonas sp. | reverse complement strand
AAGGCAGACCGCTTTGGGCATGATTAACACAGAAAAAAAACTTACCGAAGAAAAACTTCATCGTTTAATGCTTGAAAAAGAAATTAATGAGGAGAAAATAAAGCATGAAGAAATAAAATCGCTTTTACTGTATATGGTGCCCCACTTCATTATTTCCACTCTGGGGGTTATTAACGCTAAGATTAAATCTGACCCAATTTTTGCAAAGAAACAAGTGCTTTCATTATCAACCTTTACAGGCAATAGTCTTGAGAGTATTAATAACTGGTCTGCTGGAAAGGATCTCACCATTAATGATGAAATCAATCATATTAAAGATTACCTGATTATTATGCAGGGACATTACCCAAAACTCTCTTTTTCCTCATCATTTGATAAAAGTCTATTACATTTTAAATGCTCTCTTTTTGTTTTACAACCTTTGGTTGAAAATGCAATCAATTACGGGTGTAAGTATAAAGAAGAAGGTGACTTTATTTCTGTTAGCATTACTGGTGTAGGAGATAAAATACATCTATCAGTCAAAGATAATGGGGAAGGAATGTCTGATGATATAAAAACACAGTTAGGTCAACAAATTCCTGACAACCACTCTGGTACAGGTAGGGCTTTTTATAATATTATTCAGAGTCTGCAAAAAATATTCAATAATAGCATTCGCTACGAAATCATTTCCGAGCCAAATAAAGGGACTGAAATTACACTTATTATTCCCAAAGAAGAGATTGAAGATGACGAATAAATATAAAGAACTCACCACTGTTATTATTGATGATTTAGAGGCATTTACAGATGAGTTAACAGATTTTCTTTCTGACTATGGTGATTTGACAGTTGTTGCAGAAGCCCATAGTGCAAAAAGTGGTTATGACACCATCTTAGAGCATCAGCCTGATTTAGTTTTCCTGGATTTAGAAATGGAAAATAAAGATAGCGGTATTCAACTTGCAACACAAATAAGAAAAATATCTCCGAATCTTTTTAAACAGCCTTGTATCGTATTTATGACAGCTTATTCAGGATATGACTTCCCCAGCATAGTCAAAAACAACCCTATTAGTTTCTTAAAAAAACCCATTACATCTGAAAATATTTTATATGCTATTTCTGCTGTCAGAGCAGTACTTGAAAATACAGATAAAGAAGAGGTGCTAACAAGGTATATGGTGATTGAAGGGCAAAATAAATACATTATTAACCCAAAAAAAGATATTTTATATATCCGTTCTTTAAATAATTCAACTTATATTTTTTTAGAGGATGGTCGAGAATTGAAAACTAATATTACGCTAGGATATTATCAAAAAATATTTGAACCTATCAATATTTGTCGAGTGGGTAAAAGTGATATCGTGAATCTCTATAAAATTGATTCAATTCAAGGCTTAAGAAATGAACTTAAGAAAAAAGATACCCCAGTTACTGAACATAAAATAACGCTTAAAAATAATGAATCAAATATCTCTAAAGTTGAATTAACTGAGCATGAAAAAAAGAAAAAAGAAGGCTCTGTTACTAGACATAAAATAATTATTAAAAACCATGAAACAAATATATCTCTTGGCAAAAAATATTACGAGGTCATCATTTCAATGTTAGAGAGATTAAAGTAAAGACTTACATTGAGTGGGTCTATTTTCTGTTTTTTATATTAAAAACACATTAATAATTAGAGTGTTATGGAAAGCAGTATAAATAATAAAATATAATATTAGAAATCTGGTATTTTTGACTGAATGTAACGTATTGATTTTAAATAATTCTATATAAGTCATTGAAATCTACTGAAATAAGTGTAACCATTTGTTTTTAAATTAAAGATTAATCGAAAAATATAAAACTATACCCGCTCAATGTGAGTAAAGAAAACATAATCAGAAATTTTACGCATTGCAAATATCGGCTACCAACTTAAAGACGGGACAAATTTATATTATTGAAAACCTATTCCATTTAAAGTTAGCCCCCTTCTTAAAGACAATAAATTGAGATAAGCTGCGTAGGTTGGGGTGAGGTACGAACCCCAACACTTTAGTTGTGATATTTTGTTGGGGTTCGTACCTCACCCACAACCTACGCCTTTATACGAATAGTCTACAAATATTAAGTATGTCCCGTCTTAAGTTTGTAGCCCAAATATCTCTACTATGGCTTGACCTGATTAAATAGATACGATATTAAAGGTTTGGGAACCAGTAGAGTCTTTAAACCATTAAGAGTAAATTGTATCTTTTTAACTGAGTCAAGCCATATACGACAAGAGATACGGTAACCTTTTCTTACTTTAATAGCCCTACGACATGACTCAAAAAAAATCTATTTTTTTAGCGGCCGCCTTTCTATCAGCAATAGCACTTTGGTTTATTCTAATTTTATGGGCAGAACAAACCAATGCCATCGCCTGGACAGCTGCCATCACTTTATTCACTGCCACATTATGGATAACTGAAGCCATACCCATACCCGTAGCATCCTTAATTCCTTTCGCCCTGTTCCCCCTTTGCAGGTGTACTGACCCATAAAGAAGTAAGTTCAGCGCTCGGCAGTCATATCATTCTTTTACTAATGGGGGGCTTTATGTTATCCAAAGCATTAGAAAAAAGTGACGTGCATAAACGGCTCGCTGTCTATATGGTCAAATTAGCAGGTGGAAATAGTGGACGACGTGTTGTCATCGGCTTTATGTTGGCATCCGCCTTTTTAAGTATGTGGATATCCAATACCGCGACCGTTTTAATGTTGATTCCTATCGCCCTGGCCGTATTACAAGATAGCAATGATAAACCCATGGGGGTGGCATTGATTTTGGGCATCGCTTATGCCGCCAGTTTAGGCGGCATTGGTACGCCAATCGGCACACCGCCGAATATGATTTTTCTGACGGTTTATCAGGAAATTACCGGCAAGGAAATTGACTTTATAGACTGGATGAAAATAGCTATTCCCATCGTAATTCTGGGTATTCCTCTGATGGCATTTTGGCTGACTCGACATGTATCAGGAAATCAACAATTCAAATTACCCAAAATGGGTGTATGGCAACCCGCAGAAAAACGAGTATTGATTGTTTTTGGCTTAATCGCTTTGGCATGGATGACGCGAAGACTCTGGAGTGACTGGCTTAGCTTAAGTAGCGTCGGTGATAGTACCATTGCTCTCTTAGGTGTGGTGTTAATGTTTATGATACCGAGTGGCAAAAAACAGGAAAGATTACTTGACTGGGACACCGCCAAAGAAATTCCTTGGGGAATCTTATTATTATTTGCCGGTGGAATCGCTATTGCGAAAGCTTTTATGGCTTCGGGTCTCAGCGCACAATTAGGGAATGCACTCAGCAATTTGTCACTCTTACCACTCTGGGCTCTAATCTTATCTCTGAGTTTAATTGTCACTTTTCTAACCGAAATTACCAGCAATACTGCAACGGCCACACTGCTTATGCCGGTATTAGGAGCCGCGAGTATAGCCACAGGTATTGATACCAAACTATTAATGATTCCAGCAGCGATCAGTGCCAGTTGTGCTTTTATGCTACCTGTCGCCACCGCACCGAATGCCATTGCTTATGGAACGGGTCTAATTGATATTAAGGATATGATGCGAGAGGGTTTTATATTGAATATCGTTATCGCTTTGGTGGTGAGCGGTGTTTGTTATTTTATGCTAGCTTATGTGGGCGAGTGATTTAGTTTAAATTCAAACATTTAAATAGACTGCTTATCAAATCTTTGTGGGCTTCATATCTTCATTTAAAGCGGACTGAAGTCCGCTCACCATTTGTTTTAGTCGTCTCTTTTATAATCCCCTTCGATCACATCTGGTTGTACACTGGGCTTTTGTTGCTGTGGTGAAACGCCTGCCTGTACCATACGTTTTTCAATAATATATTGCGCAATTTTTTTTCGTGCCTGGGGAATTAAACAGGCAAACCCGATGATATCAGTAAAAAAACCAGGGGTTAATAATAAAGCACCACCCACTAAAAGAATTGGCCCTTCAACCATTTCAAAGGCAGGAATTGCTCCCTTTTGTAAATTATCCTGAAACCGCTGCCAGGTTGCCATGCCTTGCTGTCTTAACAGACTTGCTCCAATGATGGCCGTCAGTACAACCAGGGCAATGGTTGGGAATACACCAACGATACCGCCAATCTGTAATAGCAGGTATATTTCAATAAAGGGGACGATTAAAAAAACTAAAAATACTAATTGTACTGGGCTCATAATAGGACTCTTTGATTTTATCGGGTTAATAACAGCGTGTTTATTGTAGCGTCTAATATGTTTACAATAAGGGCTTTTTTGAAAAAATCAAATGCTCTCACTTAAACTTATCTTTCAATTTCCTCGTACTATATAATCACACCCGAATGGTAGTGCATTAAATAATAGAAACGGACTTTACCGCGAATGCTTGCAAATGACTGCTAA
>CAZLLL010000347.1:0-4440 GCA_964560255.1 uncultured Methylomonas sp. | reverse complement strand
GAAGGCAAACAACAATACTGTGTCATAATTGCACAACTTATTCAATTCCCATTCCTAAGTAACGTGCAACACGCTTCCAGCAACTTGATAGCGATGCAGAAGAGTATTTGATTAAACCAGACCTCAACAATTTAGCCCAAATTGAGCGATTTTTTTAGACAGTTTTAGCTAAATTTTAGTATCCTGTTTAAATTCCTTGGTAAAACTCGGTTATAGGGCAAATGAAAAAACATAACCCATTGAAATAAAATAATATTTTTTCATTATTTAGAGTTACCAAGGAATTTAAACAGGATACAAATTTTACTCGCCCCCCCCCCTCGGACAGTACAAATCAATAACTTACGCTGCCTCTGCAAAATATAAATGTCCAATTTTGACCTAATCCCCCGTGTTTATTGGCCTCATTGCCTATTTTCAAGGGTGCATTGTTAAGATCTGTAAACCGGGAAACCACTGATGGTTTCCCGTTTATCGTTAAATGTACTTATCAATTGACTTTAATGTAATGAAATAATCTCATTTCGCCCTCTGGTTTCAAAGTCCAGTTTTCCTTCACAAGCTAACCAGCCTATAGCGCGTTGAATTTCACTTTTGTTTAGTTGGGTGACGGTAGTAATTTTTGTAGCACTTGAAGGGCCGTTTTCATCCAGAAATTTCCAGACTATTCCTGCAGTATTGCCGATTGAATCACTCATAGTTTTGCCTTATAAAAAATAAAAAAATTAAGTTTCTGGTTGCTCAGGAACAAGGATATTTAATTCAAATGTTTCTTGTTCGTCATCGCTATCAAATTGAACCGTGATAGAATCACGGTCAACCTGAATATATTTTTGTATGACTAGCAATAGTTCTTTTTGCAGCTGGGGTAAATAAGAGGGCTGAGTGCTTGATCTTTTTTCATGTGCAACAAGAATTTGCAAACGCTCTTTTGCTAATTTAGCCGAATTGACTTTAGTTGTTTTAAAATAATCTAATAAGCTCATTCATTGCTCCCGAATAAACGTCCAAAAATCCCTGTATTTGGCTTGATAAATCTATGAGGCTTCTCTTCACCTAAGTATCGATCCACAAGATCAGCATAGGCCTTACCTGCTTTACTTTCTGTATCAAGGATAATAGGTATACCTGCGTTGGAGGCATTAAGCACTGCTTTAGATTCTGGAATAACCCCTAATAGTTGTAAAGATAAAATATCCTGTACATCTTCAATACTCAGCATTTCGCCTGATTTTACGCGCTTGGGGTCGTATCGAGATAGTAAAAGATATTCCTTTATAGGTTCTGCTCCTTTTTCAGCGCGTTGTGATTTGCTTGATAGTATGCCTAGCATACGATCAGAATCTCGGACAGAAGAAACTTCCGGATTAGTCACCACAAAAGCATCATCAGCAAAATACATTGCTAAGTTTGCTCCGCGCTCAATACCTGCAGGCGAGTCACAAACGATATATTTAAAGGTTTTAGATAGCTCTTTAAGGACTTTTCCTACACCTTCTTTCGTTAACGCATCTTTATCTCGTGTTTGAGAAGCCGGTAGTATTGATAGCTGGGTGCAGCGTTTATCTTTAATAAGTGCTTGATTTAAAGTCGCCTCTTCATTAATGACATTAACAAAGTCATAGACTACACGGCGTTCACAGCCAAGAATAAGGTCAAGATTACGTAAACCGACATCAAAATCAATCACAACCGTCTTGAAGCCTTTTTTAGCGAGTCCCATGGCTACAGCAGCACTGGTTGTCGTTTTACCAACCCCGCCTTTTCCAGATGTTACGACAATAATTCTAGCCAATGGTTTTTCTCCTAAATATTTTTGATGATTAACGCTTGTTTATCTAAATAAATCTGTACCAGTGTATTGCGTTCCGATTCTTTAATATCTTCACTGATACGGTAATTCCCCGCAATAGACACTAACTCCGCCTGTAAGTCTGAACAAAAGATACAAGCTTTTTCATTTCCTTGAACACCTGCTAAAGCACGTCCTCTGAGCGGACCATAAATATGTATATTACCTTCTGCCATAATTTCTGCGCCTGGGCTAACCTGAGCAGTAATGGTTAAATCACCTTTGACATAAATGCGCTGACCAGAACGAATAGGCTGATCAATAAAGGTTGTATCAATAACAGTTGGCTCGTTTGTTTCCGAGGGGGGCTGGGGCGGTGTGATAAGTTTTGTTTCTTTTTTGCTAGCTTGTAAACTTATAGTGTTGCTTTTGTTTTGTATTGATAACACGGGTAACAATAAATCTTTAGCAATTTGCTTTTGATCTTGTGTACCACCACGAATACCAACAGGGAAAATCTCGGCATTACGCATGGCATCTACTAATAATGCAAGATTGAGTTCTTCTTCCTGGATATTTTGCAGGTCAATCAGTAAGGGTGAGCTTTTGAAAAACTCAGGCGCTTGCTTAATCTTTTCGCGTAACTGTAGCGTAATCACATTGATGTCCGTACTGTATAAATGAAGTACAGGAAGTGTTACTACGCTACTTTTAAATTCAAAAGCAGGTGAATTTTGAGAAGTAGTTTTAAGGTCGGTAGACATCAGCTAATAATTAAGGTAAAGACTCATTGGGTAATTTTATCATTGCTTGTCAAAAAAAAATACTTTGCATAAAAAAATAATTATAGGCAGCTTGAAATATGCCCTATTTTTTTAAGTGTCTATTATTTTAGGAAAAAAAAGTTACTCACAAAGCCTGTGGATAACTCTGTGTATAAGAGGCGTCAAAGTAACTCGAAGGCTTGATTATTATGCCTGTTATCTAGATTGTACAATAAAACGACAATTCCATATTTTAATTTAAAAACATGAGGATACATTTGTCAATAGCTTAAAACCTGCTAGCCTGTGAATTTTTTATCGTGAGAAACTCTCGCTTGTGCGTAAGTACTTGAAAGCTTTTCAATCAATGTTTCTGGATTAATGTTTAATAAATTTAAGCGTCATACGGTCACTTTCTCCAATAGTCTGAAAATAGTCTTTATTTTTTTCTCCGCCTCTTAGAGTGGGTGGTAATGACCAAACACCATTTGGGTGCTCATGCGTATCTTTTGGATTGGCATTGATTTCAGATTTCGCCAGTAGTTCAAATCCTGCCTGGGTTGCCAAATGAATCACGTAGGCTTCTGTGACATAGCCAGAAAGTGCGCGTGGATCCTGTTGTGTCTTTGTCGAATTGCGATGCTCTACGATACCGAGTATCCCACCAGGCTTTAAGGCTTGATACATGGCTTTAAAGACTGTTTCAGCTTGACTGTATTTCATCCAGTTATGTACATTACGAAATGTAAGCACGCGATCAGCCGAGTTGTCTGGGGCAATTTTTAGCTGACTGGGAGCTTGCAATGTAGTGGTAGTCACTTTAGCGTAAAGATCAGGGTTAGCCGCTAATTTAAGCCTGTATTCCTGTAAACTGACACTAAAGTAGGAAATAGTTGAATTCTCATCAAAGTGAGCTGCATAGAGATGCCCATACTGTTTCAAATAGGGGGCAAGTATTTCTGTATACCATCCCTTACCGCCTGGCCATATTTCGACAACGGTCATATCAGGATGAACAGCAAAAAAATCTAGCGTTTCGCTAGGATGCCTGAAACGATCTCTTGATTGGTGAGGTGCTGACCGATGTTTGTCTTTTAAAATGTCCAGCAATGCCGAGTTGCCTGCAAAACTATTGCCACTGAGTGTGATTAACGTCCACTGTAATAGTAGTAAATATAATTTTAAACGCATATTATTGAGCCTTATTAATGAGTTGTAACAAGCTTAAAGCGGCAAGAGCGATAAATGCAATAAAGGTCCAGCCGGGAATGCTAAGTCCCAAAAATGTCCATAATACATCAGCACACTCACCTGTGCCATTCAGCATTAATTTAAAGGTCTCGGTTAACGGGAAGTTTTCAAAAATATAACTTAAACCTGGGCTACATTCGGGGACATCTTCTGGTGGTAAATTTTGTAGCCAGACATGCCGAGCCGAAATAGCAGAGCCCGCTAAGGCAAATAAAGCGCCCAGAATAGCATAACGTCGCACACCTTTTTCAGCGGGATGATGCACTGCAGCGACTAGAAAAGTAAGCCCTGTCATGAGAATAGCAATACGCTGAGAGATGCATAGCGGGCAGGGCTCCATTTCTTCAACTAATTGAAAATAAGCTCCCACAGCTAACATGCAAAAACAGCCGAGAGCCCCGAGAAAAAACCAGATCCTTGTGCTAAAAATGATCATTCAATAACTCCAATTTTTTATTTAAATTTTTTTAATATCCGAGGTAGCGCATAAGGCCACTAAGGAATGGGAATTAAATAAGTTGTGCAATGATGGCGCAGTATTTTTGTTTGCCTTCAAGGCGCGGTAACAGGCGCATAGTTAGCTACGTAACTGTTGCCGCAACGCCGAAGGCGAGCAAAAAGACAAGTCAGAAT
>CAZLLL010000346.1:0-4461 GCA_964560255.1 uncultured Methylomonas sp. | reverse complement strand
CTGCGTTGCGGAAACAGTTACGTAGCTAGCTATGCGCCTGTTACCGCGTCTTGAATACGAATAAAAATACTGCGCCAGTTGCTCAACTTATCTCGTGCCCATTCCTTAGGTTTTGCCATAAAAACGGGGTGTCGATTGTGCTTATTGGGCAAATTATACAGTAATAGTTGCTATTGCATACTGACCAAAGCACCAGCTTAAGAAGAAAAAATATAGAAACCAATGTAGAGCGGACTTTAGTCCACATGTGTTGCAAAATAAGCCGACCTGCGGACTAAAGTCCGCTCTACGCGCCTATTCTTACGCCTTGAAGATGAACAAAAGTTCTGCGCAATATTGGACGATTATTTATTTCCAGCTCCCTTATTGCGGGTTATCTTATAACTTTTGTTTATCAAAAAATAGTGATTATTATTGAATTCTAACGTTTAGAAACGGGTTGAATAGCCCGTCTCATCCGGTGGATTTGTTGCTGACTTTCTGCTTAAATAGCAAGATATTCCCCACTTTAAATTTTTTAAATTATGATGCTAGTGACTAAACCTGTGGTACTTTGTTTGTCTGGACATGATCCAAGTGGTGGTGCAGGAATACAGGCAGATATAGAAACACTTGCCAGTCATCAGTGTCATGCTGTCAGTGTGATTACTGCGCTGACTGAGCAAGATACCCGAAATGTAAAAAAACTTTTGCCCCAACCGGCAGCGGCTATTATTTCTCAGGCGCGAACTGTATTAGATGATTTGTCAGTAAAAGCCATCAAAATAGGGCTGATTGGTCATCCGGAAACGGCTAAAGCGATCTCTACCATTATTAACGAATATTCTGCATTACCTGTTATTTTTGATCCTGTTTTAGCGGCAGGTGGTGGGGCTGCTTTATCGAATAATGAGCTAATTGATACAATTGTTGAGCTATTATTACCACGCACGACCATTCTCACACCCAATAGTATAGAAGCACGGCAACTCGCAAAACTGGATAATCTACAGCATTGCGGAATTAAATTATTAGAATTAGGGTGTGAAAATGTCTTGATTACTGGTACTCATGAACAAAGCGCTGCGGTAAGTAATCAGCTATTTAATAATAAACAGTGTACGGAAACTTATACTTGGGATAGATTACCACACAGCTATCATGGTTCAGGCTGTACCTTAGCTTCTAGTATTGCAGCGATGATCGCCCATGGACTGGAAATAGATAGTGCCGTGCAGGAAGCCCAGGAATATACCTGGAACTGTTTAAACGCTGGTTTTCAGCCAGGCACAGGCCAGTACATTCCTAACCGTCTATTCTGGATGCAGGAGCAAGTATGAATTTTCCTGATTCAGGTCTGTATGCGATTACTAGGCCGGAAAACAAAACACCGGATCAAATATTAGCCGATGTTAGTGAAGCGATAAAAGGGGGGATAAGTGTACTGCAATACAGGGATAAACAGGCTGTTAATAACATGTATTTAGCGGGGGCGTTAAAAGAACTCTGTCATGCTGCTAATATTCCTTTTATTATTAATGATGATCTTGAGCTGGCAAAAAAAATAGGGGCTGATGGCGTGCATATAGGCCAGCATGACAGTCAACTGACTAATGCCCGTGAAGTATTAGGCCACAAAGTCATTATTGGTGTTTCCTGTTATGACAGTGTCGAGTTAGCGATTAAGGCACAGCAGGGTTCTGCTGATTATGTCGCATTTGGCCGTTTTTTTCCTTCTCACTCGAAGCCCTTGGCCGCTGCAGCGCATATGACAACTTTACAAATAGCAAAAAAAATTATTCGAGTACCTATCGTGGCGATTGGAGGAATATTGCCCGAAAATGGGGAGCAATTATTAACCGCAGGTGCGGACTTGTTGGCGGTTATTGGGGGGGTCTTTAGTGCATCACCTTACCAGTCGGCTTTAGCTTATCAGGCCTTGCTAAAATGAAAACTATCTTATTTTTATGCCTGATCTTTAATATTGCTGCCTGTACTTTACCACTTACCTCGTCTATCTCTAGGCAGCAACGATTAACACTAGGTAAGCAGTTAAGTTTTCAACGTGATAAAGGCAACTGTCTTGCCTGTCATGTTATTGAAAATGGGGAAGACCCTGGGAATATTGGGCCCGCTTTAGTTAATATACAAACAAAATATACGACAAAATCTCAGCTTAAAGCGATTATCTGGGATGCAACTCAATTTAACCCTCAGAGTAGTATGCCACCGTTTGGTAAAAATAAAATTTTAACGCCGGATGAGCTGGAGCTGGTCGCGGATTATATCTGGTCATTAACCACCTCACCCACTCAAGCTACAAAGGAGTGGTAGGTAAAACAGCCTATTCCAAAATGTAAGGTAACTCGTAACTAGGGAGCTGGAAATAAATAATCGTCCAGTATTGGGCAGGATTTTTGTTCGTATTCAAGGCGTAGTAACCGGCGCATAGCAAGCTACGTAACGGTTACTACAACGCAGAAGACGGACAAAAAGACCAGCAATATTGGATGATTATTTGTTTCCATCTCCCCTACTCAGTCCATTGTTTCTTGGGCTGTAGGGATATTTGTGGCATAAAAAGTAGCTGAACAGTCAAAAAATGTCTATTTCTTTGCCTTTATTATCCAGAATGAAGTGCCAAAATCGCTACAGCCCAAAAAACGTGTCTGGATTATAACTCCGCCATTGTTGGTTTATAAGTCCCTGTAATGGCTGGTAGTTAGTTTTATAAGACATTTTTTGACATTGTTCTATCCAGTAACCAAGATATAGCCAGTCTAAGCCGAGAGATTTCGCGTGCTCTATTTGCCATAGTACAGCATACACACCTAAGCTGTGCCTGGAAAACCGGGGATCAAAAAAAGTATAAACAGCGGATAAGGCATTATCTAATAGATCAACAACGGCAATACCGGCTAATTCACCCTGATAGCTAAACTCCACAAACAAAGAATTACACCATTTACTGCTTAAAAAATTAATATAATCATTCTTAGTTGCATTTGCCATATTACTGTCAGTATGACGATTCTGCTGATAAAGAAGGTAAAGGTCAAAGTGTACCTGCTCAAAAGTGGCAGGTTTTATATTGACATCAATGTTGGCATTTTTTTTAAGCGTTCTGCGCTGTTGTCTGGATGCCTGAAAATCTTTGACTGCTAAGCGTACTGGAACACATTTTTTACAAGTCGAGCAGTAGGGTTTATAGACATGATGGCCACTACGACGAAAGCCTTGTGCAATCAGTTGCGAATAGAGTGCTGTATTAAGTGGCACATCGGGGTGAATATAGGCTAATTGTGCATTATGCCGGTCTAAATAACTACAGGCATGGGGTGTATCAAGGTATAAGGGAATCGAAATCATGTTTGCCAGGCAGATAAATGGGGGGGGTGTTGGCGGAATTGCTGTAATAATGAAGAGAAGCGTGTACGTGGTATTTCTTCGGCACCTAAACTGACTAAGTGATTAGTATGAACCTGGCAATCTATCAATTGATAACCCCAACTGGCAAGTTGCTGAATCAGACTCACAAAAGCAACTTTTGAAGCATCAGTCTTGCGATGAAACATGGATTCGCCAAAGAACACTTGCCCTACTGCAACACCATATAAACCACCAGCCAGTTCACCTTGGTGCCATGCTTCGACAGAGTGGGCATAGCCTTCACAATGTAATTTCTTGTAGGCTTGTTGCATTTCAGTTAAAAGCCAAGTGCCTGACTCATTTGAGCGCGGTGCTGCACATGCTGCAATAACATCAGTAAAAGCAGTATCAAAAGTAATCTGGAAAGTTTGTTTGCGCAAGGTTTTTTGCAGACTTCTTGAGAGATATAAATTTTTTGGAAATATAACCAGCCGAGGGTCAGGCGACCACCATAAAATCGGGTCATTATCGCTATACCAAGGGAAAATACCTTGTGTATATGCGTTAATAAGGCGTTGTGTAGATAAGCACCCTCCCATTGCTATTAAGCCGTCAGGATCGGTTAAAGCATGCGAGATATGGGGGAAGGCTTGGTCAGCCAAGTCTGGATCAAGAAGTGTTAGCATAGTGCGAGCAAACAAGAATATTTTATGAATAGATATTGTAATGGAAAAATATCATTATACAGGCAAGATATAGCGTAACCATTCAGATCCCCCTTTGTAAAATGGGAGTTGAGGAGCCTTTTTCTAATAAACCGCCCCCCTAATCCCTCCTTGATAAGCAGGGAGACTAAACGGTTACGATATAGCTGTTTTTCAGGGAGGCAATAGGTTTACCTTAAAGAACTGGTGAGTCAAAATTTCTCATAACTATTTGATAATATTGGTATTAAAATTATTTAGAATTGATAAGTAGTTTTGTAATGACTAATTATTTCAATGACTTAGAATGGGTGTCTTTATTCAAAACTATAAATTCTCTGAGAACTTTTGACTCTCAAGTTAAAGAATGACAATTTTCAAATGGCTAGTTAAAACAGGGTTTGTTTCT
>CAZLLL010000345.1:0-4469 GCA_964560255.1 uncultured Methylomonas sp. | reverse complement strand
CAAAAAGACAAGTCAGAATGCACACGTTATTTGATTCCCATTCCTAAGTTGGTAGTCGATTTCTTCGTGCCTTACAAATGAATTCGCGCCTACAATTGTTTAGTTTATTGCGAGTATATTCCTTTAGTTATTCCATTTCAAACTTGAAAGCCAATAGATTTCAGCGGCAACTGTTCACTCCCTCTTCTGGAAAACATGGATTGAGCAAACCTTCCCTAACCCCTCCTTAGGAACGTGGATGAAATAACTTGAGCAATTGACTTGTCTTTTTGTCCGTCTTCGGTGTTGCTCAACATATGCCGTGCCCATTCCTTATCAAGGAGGGGGACTGAACGGTTACTAATAAACTTGCATATACGCATACCTATAGCAAGGTTATAATGCCCGATATTTTTAATACACCTATAATACTGATCTATGGATAAATTAACAGGAATGAAGGTCTTTGTCAGTGTTGCCAGAGCCGGTAGCTTTGTAGGTGGCGCAAAGGATATGTCTATCTCCAGAGCAATGGCTACCAAACACATTGGTCATCTGGAAAGTTATTTGGGTGCGCGTTTATTTAATCGTACAACACGCAGTTTAAGTTTAACAGACGTAGGGGGCACCTATTTACAGCGTTGCCGAACCGTTTTGGCTGAAATAGAGGAAATGGAAGGGGCGGTTGCTCAATTACATACGCAGCCTAAAGGAAAGTTAAAAATCAGTGCGCCAAACGTTATTGGTGCTTTATATATAGCTCCCGCTATTGCTGAATTTCTCAATTTGAATAAAGATTTATCGGTTAACCTTATTTTGCAAAGTAGTTATGGTGATTTGGTGGATGAAGGGATCGATATTGCGATTGCCTTTGGTACCCTGCAAGATACCAGTTTAATTGCAAAAAAAATAGCCAGTTCGCCCCTGCTCGTTTGTGGTTCTAGTGCTTATTTTGCAGCGAATGGTTTACCTTTGATACCAGAAGATCTGATAAACCACAGTTGCTTAGTAAACAGCTCTATTCCCCCCCGAAATAAGTGGTGCTTTAAGGGACTGGAAGGAAAAAAGGAAATTGTTGTGTCTGGGCGGATGCAGGCCAATGCGGCTGACCCTATTCGTATTGCGGCTAAAAAAGGTCTGGGGCTGGTCATGCTGCCTGAATATATTGTTGCCAGAGATGTAGAAAAGGGGCATTTGCGCGTTGTATTGCAAGATTACGCATGTCAGCCTATGCATATTCATGCTGTTTATCCGCACCGGAAATATTTATCGGCTAAAGTGCGCACTTTTTTAGTGTATCTTGAAGAATGGTTAAGAACACGGTCAGCCTTTAATGAATAAAATACTGAGTGATAAATGGAATCGGATATATCAATCTGCATCTACCCAAAGTGAGCCAGTAGCTGTTTTAACTGAAAATCTGTTTTTATTGCCTCAGAAAGGATTTGCTTTGGATTTAGCCAGTGGCTTAGGTGCAAATGCGTTACTATTAGCCAAGCAGGGATTGACCACGCAGGCATGGGATATTTCTACTGTTGCCATGCATAAGCTACAACAACAAGCAGACGCGCATGCCTTGCCTGTCAAGACTTTCACCGAAGAAATCAGCGCAGATAGCTTTATTGCTAATCGTTTTGATATCATTGTTGTGAGTCGATTTCTTGACCGTTCGATTTGTAATGCGATAATGGAGAGTTTAAATTTAGGTGGACTGCTATACTATCAAACTTATACGCAGCACAAAACGTCTGAACAAGGACCTAACAATCCACGTTTTTTACTGGCAGAAAATGAGCTATTGGCCTTATTTGCTTCGTTAAAGCGGGTTTTTTATCGTGAAAATGCGAGTTTAGGTGAGGTTCAACAAGGATTAAGGAATGAAGCGCAGTTTATCGGACAAAAAATTGAGTAAATAAAGATGCTAGAGAATTTAACACCGCAACAATCATGGGAATTAATGCAAGCTAATCCAAATGCTGTGATGATTGATGTCAGAACAAAAATGGAACATGTTTTTGTTGGCCATCCTTTAAAGGCAGTACATATACCTTGGAAAGAGGCTCCTGACTGGCAGCTTAATGCTGACTTTATTCAACAGGTTCAACAAGTAGTGGACGATGTTGCCACGCCTGTCTTGCTATTATGCCGCAGTGGTGCGCGTTCATTAGCGGCTGCGGAGGTTTTGCAGGGGGCAGGATTTACGCATTTGGTTAATATTCTGGATGGCTTCGAAGGCGATTTAGATGAGCATAAACATCGTGGTAATTTCGGTGGCTGGCGTTATAGTCAATTGCCTTGGGAGCAATCCTAAGGGAGCTGGAAATAAATAATCGTCCAATATTGGGCAGGATTTTTGTTCGTATTCAAGGCGTAGTAACAGGCGCATAGCTGGCTACGTAACTGTTGCTACAACGCAGAAGACGGACAAAAAGACTCGCAATATTGGATGATTATTTGTTTCCATCTCCCTAACCTAGCCTAATCAGATTATCCACTGTGTGAAGCTTTTTCCTGAATTTTAGGATTTATCAGATACCAATTATTAACAACATTCATTAACAATAGTACAAATAAAGTGATAGAAAAAATAAGAAATATAGCCATCATTGCTCACGTTGATCATGGAAAAACAACGCTGGTTGATAAATTATTAGAGCAATCTGGCACGTTCTCAGAGCATGAACAGTTATCTGAGCGCATGATGGATTCGAATGACCTGGAAAAAGAACGTGGCATTACTATTCTGGCAAAAAATACTGCAATAGACTGGAATGGCTATCATATTAATATTGTTGATACACCAGGACATGCTGATTTCGGCGGGGAAGTCGAGCGTGTATTATCTATGGTGGATAGTGTACTGTTATTGGTCGATGCAGTGGATGGCCCTATGCCACAAACACGTTTTGTGACGCAAAAAGCTTTTGCGCTCGGTTTAAATCCCATCGTTGTTATTAATAAAGTTGACCGTCCTGGCGCTCGACCTGACTGGGTTGTTGATCAAACCTTTGATTTATTTGATAATCTGGGTGCGACGGATGAACAGCTAGATTTTCCGATTGTTTATGCATCCGCCTTAAATGGTTATGCAGGCCTGGAAAACGATGTTTCTGGGGGCGATATGACTCCATTGTTTCAATCGGTTGTGGATAAAGTGCCTGCTCCAGCTGTTGATATAGAAGGGCCCTTTCAGATGCAGGTTATTAGTCTGGATTACAATTCCTATGTTGGTATTATCGGTGTAGGGCGTATTCAACGGGGGACTGTCAAACGTAATATGCCATTAACCCTGATTGATATTGAAGGGAATACTCGGAATGGTCGTATGTTAAAATTATATGGCTTTGATGGTCTGGAACGGGTTGAAGTAGAATCAGCAAGTGCTGGTGAAATTATTGCTTTCTGTGGTATTGATAAGCTGCAAATTTCCGAAACGCTGTGTGCACCAGATAATATTGATGCTTTGCCCCCCTTATCCATTGATGAGCCTACGGTGAGCATGACTTTTCAGGTCAATAACTCGCCCTTTGCAGGTAAAGAAGGAAAATTTATTACCACACGACAAATCAGTGATCGTTTAGATAAGGAATTACAACACAATGTTGCCTTACGCGTTTCATCTACGGATGATCCTGATAAATTTAAAGTTTCTGGTCGCGGAGAATTGCATTTATCAGTACTGATTGAAAATATGCGCCGCGAAGGTTTCGAGATGGGGGTTTCGCGCCCTGAAGTGATTATCAGGGAAATTGATGGCGTTAAATCCGAGCCCTATGAATATGTAACAATTGAGGTCGAAGAAGAGCACCAAGGCACCATCATGGAAAAACTAGGGGAGCGCAAAGGCGACCTGAAAGACATGGTACCGGATGGTAAAGGGCGTATTCGTCTGGAGTATATTGTTCCTTCGCGTGGCTTATTAGGCTTTCAAACAGAATTTTTAACGTCAACTTCCGGATCTGGTCTGTTCTATCACGTATTTGATCATTATGGCCCTGTCAAAGAGGGGGCTGTGGGCAACCGTGTTCGTGGTGTTCTGGTTTCCATGGCCAAAGGTAAGGCGGTCGATTATTCACTATATCCTCTGCAGGCGCGCGGCGAACTATTAGTCGTTAATGGCGATGAAATTTACGAAGGTATGCTAGTCGGTATTCATTCACGCACTAATGATTTAGTGGTGAACCCCACCAAGCCTAAGCCATTAACCAACGTACGCGCTTCAGGGACTGATGAAAGTTTAACTTGCGCCAAGATTCAAAAAATGACTTTAGAGCAGGCTTTGGAGTTTATTAGTGATGATGAACTGGTTGAAGTGACGCCAAAATCAATACGCTTGCGTAAAATTTTATTGACTGAAATTGAGCGTAAGCGGGCAAAGTAATGATAGGGTGTTTTAATGACAGAGTTGGGCTACCAACTTAATACGGGACAACTTCTTTGCAAAATAAGGGAGCTGGAAATAAATAATCGTCCAATATTGGGCAGGATTT
>CAZLLL010000344.1:0-4478 GCA_964560255.1 uncultured Methylomonas sp. | reverse complement strand
TTTGTGATTTTTAGTTAAGTTATTGATTGCTGGTTAAGTGGTAACATAAAGGAGGCTTAAAAAGCCTGTTTTGTGCAATATTTTACGCATTGAAAAATCATAAGTAATTGAATTTAAAGGCTACCTACAAAATAAAGTATGGGGCTTCGGCAGCCTAGGGTAACTCTGCTTCACGGACAGCTATTGAACCTACTCAAAGTCCCTGAATCAAGATATCTTGATTTAAAGGATTTTTGGTGGGAATATGAGTTTTCACCGTGACCTTGCTTATCCGCTGTTTTATAAACAGTTAAATGAATGCAGTCCCCCACTGTTTCAGCTAGAATCGCACGGTTAATTTTGACACTTTGTCGCAGATATTGCCAGGTTCCTGTACGAATCTGACAAAGGGGGATAAGTCGTACAAATGTTTAGGAAATAACGATCCATTGTCATCACATTACACAGAAAGAAATGACTGATTAAGGAGGTTAACGTTTAATAATCTAACATAAAAAATAAATACACCTATGTAGGCTCTAAAAAGAAATGATAAAAACCTTTGCAAAAGCACTCAATGATTGCAATAGTTTGATGGTTATAGCCAGGGGGTCTAAATCTCACCCTGAAATGGCCGTAATGCTGCATATATCAATAGATAACAAGACTTTTGGACAAAAATAAAGCGGAGACCTATTATTTGTAAATTTATGAAAAATATGTGCGAAATGTAAGATCCATCACACAATTTGCAGGGACTACCAAAAGAGGGAGTCATTTTGATGAGTTCTTGGACAGCCTCCTAAGGCGTGCTACCACAAAATAACGCTGACAAATTGTTGCGATCAGGCGCAGTGACAACACCTTTTTCCGTGATCAGTGCCGTGACTAACTCCGCAGGTGTTACGTCAAAAGCAGGGTTGCGTACGTTGACACCCTCCGCAGCCCAGTGATAATCCCTAAAACCTTTCACTTCATGATCAGCGCGCTCTTCAATAGGAATTTCACTGCCATTAGGTATCGCAAGGTCAATAGTAGACAACGGGCAGGCAACATAGAAGGGGATATTATGTCGTTTAGCCAATACCGCAATCATATACGTACCGATTTTATTAGCGACATCCCCATTGGCAGCAACCCGGTCAGTACCGACCACCACCGCATCAATTTCGCCCGCATTCATCATAAAACCTGCCATATTATCAGAGATCAGTGTGACCGGAATGTTTTCCTGCACCATTTCCCAAGCCGTCAGGCGTGCGCCCTGTAAAAAAGGGCGGGTTTCACCTGCAATGACGGATATCTTTTTGCCAGCTTCAACCGCCGAACGAAACACACCTAAAGCCGTGCCATGCCCTGCTGTTGCCAACGCACCGGCATTACAGTGGGTCATGACTCTTGCGCCATCGGCTAATAATTCTGCGCCAAAAGCGCCCATTGCACGATTGATGCGAATATCTTCGCTATGTATTTCATGCGCTTCTGCTAATAAAATGTCTGCAATAAAGACATTATCAGCATCGAAGATGCTATCCCATACTTCCTGCATACGCTGCAAAGCCCAAAATAAGTTAACTGCTGTGGGGCGGCTTTCAGTCAGTTGTGTAAAACCCGTTTGCATCTCTATGCGAAACTGGGCCTGTGTACGGCTGTCGCATAAGCGTTTAGCCTCTAATGCGACACCATAAGCGGCAGCGACACCAATTGCAGGAGCCCCTCTAACAACCATATCATAAATACCTTGCGCAACGTCTGCTGCTGAATGGCAGGCAATATACTCGAAGGCGGCGGGCAGTATGCGCTGGTCAATCATTTCCAGATGTTGCTCACGCCATCTTAAGGTTTCTATTTTGCGTGATTCATCGCGTATGCTCATGTGATTAGTCTCCATCAAATTCAGTTAATGCAAAGACTTTATAGCCGAGCTGCTCTAAGCGCTTGCGACCACCAACATCAGGCAAGTCAATAATAAAGGCACATTCGACAATTTTCCCGCCCATTTTTTGAATCAGGGTGGTGGCCGCTTCTGCGGTACCACCGGTGGCAAGCAGGTCATCTGCAAGTAATATCTGATCGCCAGGTTCGATGGCATCGGTATGAATTTCAACACAATCAGTGCCGTACTCCAGCTGGTATTCATGCTCAATAGTTTCTGCGGGCAGTTTGCCTTTTTTGCGCACAGGGATAAAGCCAACGCCTAATGAGTAGGCTAAAGGACTGCCAACAATAAAGCCACGCGCTTCAATGCCTGCGACTTTGTCAATTTTCATTCCGGTGTAACGATTGACCAGTTCGTGAATGGTGACCCGCAGACCGACAGGATCTTTGATCAAGGTCGTGATATCACGGAACATAATACCTTCTTTAGGGTAGTTAGGAATAGTGCGAATGCGAGATTTTATGGGCATATTTATCCTCAGGTTATGTATGCTTTTTGGTGGATTGTTTATCAGTTTGATAGCGAACCAGGGGTACTCCAGTTGCCATAGTGTTTGAATTTTTCGAATACTTGCTGCATCTGCTCAGACGATAGCAGTTGTGGTTCACCAATGCTCAATGCATGACAATACTGCTCACATAGGGTTTCTACTTCCACCGTAATAGCTAAGGCATCTTGCAGGTCTTTACCCACGACAATCATGCCGTGATTAGCCAATAAACAGGCTTTGCGTTCATCTAATGCCTCTAACGCTTTGTTAGAGAGTGCCTGGCTGCCAAAGAGGGCATAAGGCGCACAACGAATAGAGTCCCCGCCAGCGGCTAAAATCATGTAATGAAATGCGGGTATTGATTTATGTAGGCAGGCCAGGGCCGTGGCAAACATTGAATGTACATGAATAACGGCATTGGCATCTTCTCTGGCGGCGAGAATGTCGCAATGAAAACGCCACTCGCTAGACGGTTTTCCCGAGCCGACCGCTTGTCCAGAAAAATCCATTTCAACCATGCTTTGCACGGACATTTTTTCAATCGCTATGCCGGAAGGCGTAATTAAAAAGTGCTTGCCAGACCGAACTGAGCAATTACCTGAGGTTCCCCGGTTTAAGCCTAGGTGCACTAATTGCTCGGATATCTCTAATAATTGCTGGCATAAAGAACGCTTAGACGAGTGGGCAGATACAGCAGCAGGTGATGAGTACATGGTTATTGCCCTAAGATGCGCCCGGCAACCGCATCAAGCCTGGCGAGTAGCGCTGGGTCTCTTGCTTCGGGCGCAGTAATAAAGGCATGCTCTAATGCACGGCGGCAACTGCAAGTATCGGCGTGAGTATCATTTGCGAGCTGTGGGCTCACTTGCTTAATTAATGAATGTGCTTTTTCTGCATTCTCAGCCAAGACTTTGATGATCTGTTCTACCGTGACATTGTCATGATTTGGGTGCCAGCAGTCAAAATCTGTAACCATCGCGACGGTGGCATAACACATCTCAGCTTCGCGGGCTAATTTGGCTTCAGGCATGTTGGTCATACCTATGACATCGCAGTGCCAGCGACGATAAAGTTCTGATTCAGCTAGGCTGGAAAATTGCGGCCCTTCCATTGCCAGATAAGTGCCACCACGTACAACACTAATCCCCGCCGTTTTCGCAGCATGAGCTAAAGATTCACCTAAACGCGAGCAAACGGGGTGCGCCATTGAAACATGTGCCACACAGCCGGTGCCAAAAAAGGATTTAGTGCGTGAAAAGGTACGATCAATAAATTGATCAACGATCACGAATGTACCAGGAGCAAGGTCTTCGCGTAAGGAACCGACGGCACTAACGGAAATAATATCGCTCACCCCGGCACGTTTTAGAGCATCGATATTAGCACGATAGTTGATGTCTGATGGTGGTATCTTATGCCCACGACCATGCCGGGGAAGAAAAACCAATTGTTGCCCATTGAGTTCACCAAACAAAAGTTCATCAGAAGGTGTGCCAAAAGGTGAGTCAATTTTTTTCCATCGGGTATTGCTTAACCCGTCAATGTTATAAATCCCACTGCCACCCAGAACGCCAATAATAGTTTGCTTAGGTTGTATAGTCATATTCTAATGCTCGTCTATTGATTCAATTTAAGTCTATTGTATATTGAGACTTCCCCTGATTGAAGCTGAATTATGTAATTGATTTCTCTTAACAAGTATTAACAATTGTTTTATAGTTTCAATCAAGCGCTAATGCTAGAATCTAACTTATTTTTCAGGCGGTTAGTCTTTCAATATATTTAATTTCTAGGTAGCCGCATTCCTAAGAGCTTGAAAACTAATAATTAATGGAGTTTTTGTATCTGAGCAACGATGAAATATTTTGCTAATGCGATGATGCGCAAACCAATCCATCAATAGATGATGGTGGTGGTGGGCTTATGGTTAACATTTTAATTCTTCAATGTAAGGGTACGGTTTTACACTTTTATGATAAGGGAATTTTGCCCGAGAGGCTGTCCAGGAATAGACGCATGGGAATTGAATAAGTTGTGCAATTATGACGCAGTATTTTTGTTTGCCTTCAA
>CAZLLL010000343.1:0-4483 GCA_964560255.1 uncultured Methylomonas sp. | reverse complement strand
TGCATCTGACCTGTCTTTTTGTTCACCTTCTGCTGCGGCAACAGTTACGCCCTACTATGCGCCTGTTACCGCACCTTGAAGGCAAACAAAAATACTGCGTCATAATTGCACACCTTATTCAATTTCCATTCCTAAACAACATCAGTCTGCCTCTTTATTTCACCTTGCAAAAAAAAACGGATCACCTCTAAAGGTAAGCCGTTTTTATAGGACTTTAAGTCTGAAAAGCGTTTATTTTGCTTTACGACGACTAAATCCAAGACCTGCTATGCTAAGACCTAATAACGCAAGTACTGTCGGCTCAGGCATAGGTGGAACCACTGTGACGTTATCGTAATGGTAAACAACTTCTGCACTACAACCTGCACTAGTAGCTTGTTGCAAGGCAATATTACCACCGCCGCCAGTAAAAGAACTGCTGGTCAACGTAGAACAGTTTACGTCAAAAGTTCCAGGCCCCGTAACAAGGGCAAGAGCAGCAGCATCTAATGTAACAAGAGAATATGTTTCATTAGTATGAGCTATACTGAAAACTCCATCATGAGGGCCTGCTACACTATGATCGCCTATCTCAGCAGTATCATATCGAAAGTCAGAAGCTTCTACTTGACCACTAACCCCACCAGGCGTTAAATCCAGTACGTCACCAGGAAGCATAGTAATAAACCCACCTGTTGTGGCTATGGTCTCAGTTACCGTAGGAGGAAGACCGCCAAATGCGCCTGAATCCTCAGTCAAGAAAAATAAAAGGTCTGCTTGATAGCTAAAAAACTGACTATTAGCCGCATTATTGGTCAATACAGTGGAGCTCATCCAGTCTGACGTAATTAGAAGGCTAGCGCCATGTAATTCCATCGTGCCGCCGCCATCATCAAACTTCTGTAATGTAATTGTCTTGTTGATATCTGTAGTGCTTTTAGGATCCGTACCACTATTACTCTGAAGTAAATCCGCCTGGGCTGTCCCCGTGACAAATGCTGCACCTAATGCTAGGCATAATATTTTTTTGTTCATTAGTTTTCCTTAATTAAAGGGGTGATAAATAATTTAAAGTTATATCAGGCATGACTTCTGCATTATTCCGATACACAAAAACATAAAGCACGTAGTATGCCATATTATAATCTCACATAAATAACAATATGTTATGAAAATAACTCCCGAGTAGATATCTGTTTTTGTAAAAAAACCTGACACTTTAAATAAGAAACAGGAGTAAAAATCGGCCAGACTGATATTTTTTGAGCGAGGCGAGGCACTCACCCCCCAGTTCAAACATTTAAAATTTGAGTGCAAAAAGAAGTGTTGTGTCATATCAAGCATCATAACCGTTATGGACGGGAGAGAAATCCCGTCCAGCGAAGATTCTAAAGCTGTTCTGGATATTTGACTGTTACGTGTAAAAAAAACTGACAGAACCCGTATTTAGGAATGGGAATCAAATAAGCCATTGTTAGCCACTCTTCATATCCCCATAAAAATAGTTTACACTTTATGAGTCTCATTAAAAATGAAAGACCAAGTGTAAGGTGCATTCTATGCACCCTAGCTGGCGTGAAATCATGGGGCTCTAAGGGTGCATAAAATGCACCCTCCAAAATAATCGCCTCACATCAAACTAGTACTTCACCCTCTAAATAAGCGATATTTTAAATCTAAGTAAGCACTTGTTTTAAAATAATTAAATATTTATTTATTATTGGTTACTTAAGAGGTGAGGTACTAGCTAATTATTCACGCCGCCAGTGAGTCCCCGTGGCAACATCTTCAAGCACAATCCCCTGCTGCTTTAAATCATCACGAATTTTATCTGCGAGCGTCCAATCTTTATTTTGCTTTGCCTGTGTACGCTGTTCAATTAATTGCTCAATTGCCTGCTCACCTAAGCCCCCTTCCGAAGCTCCCCCGCCCGCCTGCAAAAAGCTCTCGGGATCATCCTGTAAAATCCCTAAAACATGAGACAATTCTTTTAATTCACTGGCTAACTGATTTGCAAGTTCGGCATTATTATTTTTTTCTTTATTCAATTCTCTGGCCATATCAAATAAAACTGAGACAGCAACAGGCGTATTAAAATCATCGTCCATTGCTTGCTTAAATCGTTCACTATAATCTGTCCTAATCATTTCTCTGTTATCACTTTGCACTTCAACGCCACGCAAGGCCGTATAGAGTCGCGTCAATGCCATTCCTGCGTCATCCAGTTGCCCATTCGAATAATTAAGCGGACTGCGGTATTGACTGGACAGCACAAAAAAACGTATCGCTTCAGCACGATACTGTTTGAGAACTTCCCGTACAGTAAAGAAATTGCCCAGTGATTTAGACATTTTTTCTTCATTGATACGCACAAAACCATTATGCATCCAGACATTGACAAATTTTTCGCCTGTTGCACCTTCTGACTGGGCAATTTCATTCTCATGATGAGGGAATTGTAAATCCATACCGCCGCCATGTATATCAAAATGATGCCCTAAGCATCTTGTTGCCATTGCAGAGCATTCAATATGCCAGCCAGGACGACCTCTTCCCCAGGGCGAATTCCAGTAAGGTTCATCTGCTTTCGCTTTTTTCCATAACACAAAATCAAATGGATCTTTTTTTGCCTGATCGACTTCTACCCGCTCTCCCGCCTGTAATTCATCCAGTTTTTTTCCTGACAAAGCACCATAATCAGCAAATTTATTGACCGCATAAAAGACATCACCATTACTGCCAGTGTATGCCAGACCCTTTTCAAATAATGCCGTAATCATCAGGATAATATCATCCATCGCCTTAGTTGCTCTTGGCTCTATATCAGGCGGTAATACCGCTAATTCACGCTCATCTTCGTGCATCGCTTCAATAAAACGCTCTGTTAATATGCCGATCTCTTCTTTGTTTTCATTGGCACGTTGAATTATTTTGTCATCTATGTCGGTAATATTACGCACATAATTTAAGTCATAACCTGAGTAACGTAAATAGCGCGCAACAATGTCAAACACGACCATAACGCGAGCATGTCCTATATGACAGTAATCATAAACTGTCATGCCACAGACATACATGCCAACCTTACCGGCTATTCTCGGTGTAAAAACGTCTTTGCTTCTGGTAAGAGTATTGTAAATTTTTAACATGCTGGTCTTTTATTGTTAGTATTTTGAGTTGATCGAATCATGGATTTGAGCCTAAGGGAGATGGAAACAAATAATCATCCAATATTGCTAGTCTTTTTGTCCGTCTTTTGCGTTGTAGTAACCGTTACGTAGCTTGCTATGCACCGGTTACTACGCCTTGAATACGAACAAAAATCCTGCCCAATATTGGACGATTATTTATTTCCAGCTCCCTAATTAATCAATTTTCCAATATTAACACTTCTCTTTCAAGCTAAAAACACATAGAATTTACAATTTGTATTTTTATAACTAGGAGTATCATGCGTTCCTTAATCCTTTTTTTGATGTTTTCATTAATATCAACCGCTTCTTTTTCAACAGAAAATCAAACGGACTCACAACCCACAAAAGTTAAATTGCAAACCACTCTCGGCGATATAGTTATTCAACTTGATCCCCAAAAAGCACCTATTACCGTCAGCAATTTTATAACTTATGTAAAATCAGGTTTCTATAACGGCACCATCTTTCACCGCATTATCCCTGGTTTTATGGCTCAGGGTGGCGGGTTTGATATAAATATGCGAAAAAAACCAACATTAGCCGCGATCAAGAATGAATCAAATAATGGTTTAAAAAATGATCGCGCCACGATATCCATGGCTCGCACGAGCAATCCTGACTCAGCAACCGCACAGTTTTTTATTAACTATGGAAATAATAGTAGCTTAAACTTTCCAGCTCAAAGAGGGTCTGGCTATGCGGTGTTCGGTATCGTTGTCGAGGGTATGGATGTTGTAGATAAAATGGCAAAAATGCCTACAAGCAGCCGCGCTGGCCTGCGCAATGTGCCTACAACTGATATTGTGATAGAAGAGGCAAGCTTAGTACAATAAACAGGAAATGGGCATCAAATAACTTGAGCAACTGACTTGTCTTTTTGTCCGTCTTCGGTGTTGCACAAACAGTGACGTAGCTCGCTATGTGCCGTGTGTGCGCCTTGAATACGAATAAAAATACTACACCAGTTGCCCAACTGTGTCGTGCCCATTCCTAAATATGCATAGGAATGGGAATCAAATAACGTGTGCATTCTGACTTGTCTTTTTGTTCGCCTTCTGCGTTGCGGAAACAGTTACGTAGCTAGCTATGCGCCTGTTACCGCGCCTTGAAGGCAAACAAAAATACTGCGTCATAATTGCACAACTTATTCAATTCCCATTCCATAACAGCTAAATCCAATATTATTCACGATTAATGTGACTATCTTATTTAAAGATAAGCTCATTAACAAACAAGGCTACCAACTTAAGACGGAACAACTCCTTTACAAAATAAGTAGGGTGGGCAGTTTTTTTTGCCCACCATCAAGT
>CAZLLL010000342.1:0-4506 GCA_964560255.1 uncultured Methylomonas sp. | reverse complement strand
TGCATTCTGACTTGTCTTTTTGTTCGCCTTCTGCGTTGCGGCAACAGTTACGTAGCCAGCTATGCGCCTGTTACCACGCCTTGAAAGCAAACAAAAATACTGCGTCATAATTGCACAACTTATTCAATTCCCATTCCATAACTTGTAGGGTGGGCAAAAAAGATTGTCCACCCTACAAGTTATCGCTTGTCCCGTCTTAGGAACGTGCACGAAATAACTTGAGCAACTTCGTGTCTTTTTATCCGTCTTCGGTGTTGCACAATCAGTTACGTAGTACCAATACCTTCGCCAAAATAAAAAAGCATAAGCCATTGAATTTAAATGGTTACAATGCCTAGTATTTGCTAATTTTGATTAAAAATGCTGTTAACTTTACGCCATACAGAGTTTTTAATCATGGTTTAGGCATCAGAAAATTACAACCTATTGTTTTATTTATAAGCACGATCTGATTTTTGGCGAAGGTATTGTAGTACAGCACCTATTATTTGTATAGTTTTCAGTGATTGACGAGCGCCAGTTATCAACTATTAGAGAATAGGTGCTGTATAAACCTGCTATGCGCCTGTTTGTGCGCCTTGAAGACAAACAAAAATCCTGCGTTAGTTGCCCAACTTATTTCGTGCCCATTCCTAAGTGGGTAGCCAAATAACCAATAAAACTAATTTCTGATAAAAAAGGGGGAGTGGGTGAAACCTGTTGTTATAGTCAAAAAAATTGAGACTAAACCGATCTACTCATTTGAAAAATATTACTTTTATAAATGATAGAAATAATAACCACAGGTTTCACCCACTACCAAAAAAGGATACGGAATGTCGATTATTTTTAGTTATCACAACAATGAATGATTCTATTACTGGTTTAACAAGCAAGGTTATGCTCTGGGCGCAGAAAGGCCTAGACTTAGGCTGGCTATCCCAACAGCAAGTCGATATTTTTAATGACACCGTAGCCCCCTGTATAACGAATAACCGCAAACGACCTTTGCTGGTCGCTTTTTGGGGGGGGACGGGAGTTGGTAAAAGCAGCTTGCTGAACAGATTCGTTAATGATGTGATTGCACCCACAAGTATTGCGCGTCCAACATCCAGGCAGGTCAGTCTATATCATCATCCTGTAGTACAGCCCAGTCAATTTATGCCCACCCGCCTGTGTGACAAAATAAAAATAATGAAGCACTGCAATGACGATTATCGTAAGATCGTCTGGATTGATACTCCTGATTTTAACTGTATCCAGCGACAAAGCAGCTCTGAAATTTTAAACTGGCTGGTGCAGGTAGACGTATTGATCTATGTCGTTTCGCCTGATCGTTATCTAGACTTTAATACCTCGCAGATACTTTTCGAGAAAGGGAGGCTTCATGGCTGGTTTTTTGTCATGAACAAGTGGGATAAAGGTAGCGAAGAACAGTTAAATGATTTTAATCAGCAGATAAAAAAATCGGGACTCTTCCTGGAGCCTTTAATATTCCGCACTGATTGTCGTACCAGCGTCTCGACAACGACTATTGATGATTTTGAGCAACTTAAGCAGGCCATCCTGGTCCTGAATCAACAGCATATTATGGATGACTTAAATAGACGCAATACCCGATATTGTCTGGAAACATCCCATACTAATCTTCAACGGATCTTGAATGCGCAGAGACAGACATTAACTTTAGAGACACTGTTGGATAAATGGGCACAATATTGGCAGCGCTACCAACAACTAGTCTTCATGGGGATGGAACAATCAATTCAGGAGGTCGCTCAACATTTTGCACGACAGGATGCTCAGCCCATGAAAAATCAGTGCGCTCAGGAACCAGGCGCTGTTTCACTTGAGAAAAAAACTGGGCAGGAAGTGTGCTTGAACGTGTGGAGTCCACAGGCAAAAAAATACTTGTCTCATGTCCTGGCGCAATTTATCAATGACGTGAGTATTGCCCAATTACCAGCACAGCCATTCAATATAGCGTTAAACAAAATAGCCAGTCAAGCCCCGTTACTGGTGAATTCACTTACCGAAGAATACCTGCTTGCAACATTGCTTAGGCCAGGCGCACTGGTTCTGAGGTCTATCCTAAAGGTAGTGGGTGAGGGCCATTCGGCTTTGTTAGCGATAACCTCATTTCACGCGAAAAGTAAGGTACATAAAACATTACGTATCGGAGCAAATATAGCACTGAGTGCTTTAAATAATGAAATTACGGCAAGCATAGAGCAGACCCTAGCGGCACAGTCTGACTATTTAGCCGAGGGCGCTCAATTGCAAGCACTCTGCAAAGAGAAAATATCGGATGTCGATATGCCCATAAATGATGCGTTCGCACATCATCAGAATATCTGAACTTACATTTATAACCTTAAATATCAACAGGTTAAGATTTTTTTAGCTTCATCCTCTCCTGTAACCCATTGATTAATTATCAACAATAACTTGTATTTACCGAATTTCGCGTATAAGCTATTGATTATAGTTAAACACTGTATAATTCCGAAATGATGCTCGGACATGTGCGAAATATAAGTTCTGAACTCGCGGAATTTGTTTTGATACCCAGGAGAGCGGCTTTAGCCACGATATCGCGGCTAAAGCCGCTCCTACGAAGGAAATTGTACGTTTTGGGGTCAGAAAAAAGTCTTCTGAATATGTATAATGTGTATTGAATTTCCATAGACCTGTCTTAAGGTAAGCATAATATGGGTATAAATGTGTCGCCAATATTTTTCAATCAGCAGCAAAACTCAAGGTATTCCCTGCACGTTCCTAAGCGGGTTTGTTTGCAGCGCTCCCCATAACAGCAAAAATGCGGTAAATAATTAAACACATATATGCGGCAATAATTGCAAAGCCAAATGCGACTGCAACCCCCTTAAGCTGAATCATAAACTGATCTTTATCAAGTTCATAGCCAATCCCATCAGCGCCAAACAGTGCGACAGAGAGTGTTCCCCAAACACCACAAAACCCGTGTGCAGCAATGATACCGGCCGCTTTAATCTGGTAGCTTTTACGCAGGAGTGTGTATTTAAGTAGACCACAGCTTAGCGGGTAGATGATGCCTGCGCCAGCACCGATAATAATGGCTTCTATCGGCTGAACCATATCACAGGCTGCTGATATAGCAACAAAACCACCAATGACACCGCCTATTATTTTCATACTAACGGCATCTTGAGAACCCCATAAACCCCCCAAAAGAGCAGCGGATATACCTGCAGCAGCACCGGAAAGGCTCATTTTTAAGACTAGGATCGCCACGGCAGAATCATATTGTAAATGACTCCCTGCTATCATGCCCACCCATGTAAACCACAAAATAAAAACACCGATAACAGAAAGAACAAACGCATTAGCTGAAGGTTTTGTGGGCTTGTCAGCTTCAGTTTTTATCCTCTTCGGGGGTGGTTTAATACCAAAAGCCCACACCAGAGAAAACCAGGCGGCTAAAGAATGTATCACCGTTGCTCCGGCAAAGTCTATAAATCCGAGCTCTTCTAACCAGCCTATATTATCGACAACAAGATGGCTACTCCAGGCCCAATGCCCAAAAACTGGGTATACCATTCCTGCCATACACGCTGCTACAAAAGCATAAGTGAGAATGGATAAATGGTTATAGAGTGCCGTTGAAACAATCAGTACAGCGACCATTGCAAAGGCAAGTTGAAAAAATAAAAACCCCCCGGGGGACATAGTATGTAATAGCTGGCTACTAAAAAAAACGGAGGCATCCGGGGCAAACAAAAAGATCAATGTAGAGCCCATTAAACCTGACCCTGACTCGCCATACATCAGACCAAAGCCAAGGGTGAAATATACCAGAAAGGCTAAAGCCCAGGCCAGCAGGTTCTTCACCCCGGCTGCACTTAGTTCGGTATTTTTTATTTGTCCTGATTCAAAAATGATAAACCCTACCGGTGCCAAAAAAACCAGCAAGGTGGCGAGAAATAGCCAAAAACCACTTGCATTAACGGTATTTAGAAGCTGATCTTTATAGCTGTTTTTCATGCGTGACTCTATGGATTCAAACTTACCTCCTTGCATTCTTAACTGATCGGAATACTTAACTGACTGACTATCTAGCTGATCTAACTTTATGAGGGTCTTATACAAATGTACCGAATTCTTTTCCAGTAACGTTTTTTGTTGTATCAAATCATTTTTATTGGTTCTAACCTTCTGATTCAATTCCTGAATTTTAGAATTATTGGTCTCTCCGGCGCTACTATTAAAGGGTAATATCAGTAACCACAGCAGTATAGCCAGCCCCTGAGATATGCTTCCTTTTGTTGCTATCATCACTGTTCCTCTGAGTACTCATCGTTCTTTTTAGAAGGCTTACTTTCCCTGGCGTCGCTTGCAGCAACAAACAGAATCCCCATAAGGGGGGAGAAAATAATCGATGCCCATAGGTAGCCCCAGTACCCCCATTTTCTGTCTTTTCCTATCACAGCAACTAATAAACATAAAACAAAATATAAAAGAAAAAAAAGATACTGATTCATAATAATT
>CAZLLL010000341.1:0-4507 GCA_964560255.1 uncultured Methylomonas sp. | reverse complement strand
CCTGTCCAATATTGGACGATTATTTATTTCCAGCTCCCTTAAGTAATATATTTCAAGTAATTATGAAAAATAATTAACACTTTTTGTAACAAATCTTAAGCATTGCTACGCCTGTGCTGTCAATATTAATTAAAGTGTAGACTACTTTTAAGCGGGTATTATAATATTGCCTCATATTCATATTTCTTTATCCAGCAAAGCTTGTAAATCATCTGCTAAAGGTGCGGTCAGTTTAAGTATTTCACCAGTGACAGGATGCGCAAATTGTAATTTCTGTGCATGTAAAAATAAACGCTTATATCCGCGTTGCCGAAATAGTTTATTTGTTTCTTTATTGCCATAACGTTCATCACCAATAATCGCGTAACCTAAGTATTGTGCATGGACCCGGATTTGGTGTGTGCGTCCTGTATAAGGAGACGCTTCTACTAATGTTGACTGTTGATACACTTTTATGTTCTTAAATCGGGTCTTTGATGGCTTGCCTGCAGAACTGATTTTAACCATACGTTCTCCACCCTGACTGACATTTTTTAGTAACGGCTGGTCAACAATGATGTTTTTCTTGTCCCACTGCCCATCCAGTAAAGCCAGGTAACTTTTTTTAACACCACTGCCACGAAAATATTCATGAAGTATACGTAATGCACTGCGTTTTTTAGCAATAATCAAGCAGCCTGATGTATCCCTATCCAGACGATGGACGAGTTCCAGAAATCGACTTTCTGGACGTAACTCACGTAAAGTCTCTATTACGCCTGAATTAATCCCTGAGCCACCATGTACCGCAAAACCTGAAGGTTTATTAAGCACTAAAATGACCTCATCCTCGTATAATATATTCTGCAGCAAACTGGATTTAAGGTAAGCGGGCGCTGCTATTATTTCTTTTGGCTCAGCAACCCGCACCGGTGGCACTCTGACAATATCTCCCAGCACCAACTTACGTTTTGCAGCGCAACGTCCTTTATTTATGCGCACTTCACCCTTGCGAATCAGTCGATAAATATGGCTTTTGGGTACGCCTTTTAATAATTTTACTAAAAAATTATCAATACGCTGTCCCTCTTGCGTATCAGTAATTTCAATAAACTGAACTTTAGGTCGGTTGTTTTCTTCTGTTTTCATCGCTACATAATAGTAGAATTTATAGCAGCAGACTATAAGATAATTACATTAATTGCAATTACAGGTTATAATTCAATAAGTATAGGCCAGTAAATTATGTAAGTCTATAAATAGCACTAGGTAATACAATCAAGAATTAACTATAAAAAACAACTCTTTATGTATAGAGGGTGTTACTTTACAACATAGATAATAGTGCTAAAAACAGTTTTTGGGTTTTTTCGCTCGACCCATGATGAGCGATACTCGACCTGTTAAAGGCCGAATGATACGAAAAGATTGATTTTTGTCTTTCAATCACCGTTGAATAGAGTGAACATAGGAATGGGAATGAAATAACTTGTGCATTGACGCAGGATTTTTGTTCGTCTTCGAGACGATGCGACAGGTGCATAGCAGGCTACGTAACTGTTGCAGCAACAAAGAAGACGGACAAAAAGACAAGTCAAATGCGCAAGAGTTATAAAACTCACATTCCATAGCACCAGTAGAGCGCTACATTTCATGTTAGCTATGCTCCTGAACATGTGCTATCACTTTAATCAACACTGATGTATTTGATTGAAAGCCTACATATATGCCAGATATTGCGACAATTCGTTATCTGTTTGTATGCCATTATTTGTTATATGCCCAGAACCTTTTGTTCATTTTTCTGCACGCCATAACTTAAGTTATTTACTGACTTTAAGATATGCATGTTTTTAAGAAGATGAACCATTGCCCTTGAGTGGCGTTGTTATCCCTTTCCTATTGAAAATATAACACTAACAATAATAAAAATCATGTGTATCTTCAGCACGGAATAATAGGATCACACAAGGATTACTAAATGAAAAGAATGCTTATCAACGCGACGCAGCCTGAAGAACTGCGTGTTGCATTGGTAGATGGTCAAAAACTCTACGATTTTGACATAGAACACCCTTCACAAGAACAAAAAAAATCTAATATATACAAAGGTATAATCACCCGTATTGAACCAAGTCTGGAAGCGGCTTTTGTTAATTACGGAGTCGATAAACATGGTTTTTTACCCTTAAAGGAAGTTGCTCCTAGCGCGGTATTCTCAGACGACCCTAATCTCAGTCGTCAGAAAATCAAAGAACTCTTAAAAGAAGGCCAGGAAGTCATCGTTCAGATTGAAAAAGAAGAGCGTGGCAACAAAGGTGCCGCTTTAACAACCTATATTAGCCTGGCTGGGACCTACCTGGTATTAATGCCAAACAGCCCTAAAGCGGGAGGCATTTCTCGGCGCATTGAAGGTGAAACACGTAATGAATTACGTGAAGCCATGGCAGGACTAGAAACGCCGGAAGGTATGGGGCTTATTGTACGCACGGCAGGCTGCGGAAAAAGCACCGAAGAGTTACAGTGGGATTTAAATTATCTGCTGCAATTATGGGAGGCGATAGACCGTTCCTCTAAAGAACAAAGCAACCCCTTTCTTATTTTTCAGGAAAGCAACGTTATCATCCGCGCACTACGGGATCATTTGCGTGCAGATATTGATGAAATTCTGATCGATAAAGAATCATCATTTAAATTAGTGCATAGCTTCTTAAAGCAGGTTATGCCTCACTACTTGAAAAAAGCCAAGTTATACGATGATGCGGTTCCGCTATTTAATCGCTATCAGATAGAATCTCAAATTGAAACGGCATATAGCCGCGAAGTTGCATTACCCTCGGGCGGTGAATTAGTTATTGATCACACAGAAGCACTCACCTCAATTGACATTAACTCGGCACGAGCAACTAAAGGCAGTGATATTGAAGAAACGGCTTGTAATACCAATCTTGAAGCAGCTGATGAAATTGCACGGCAATTAAGATTACGTGATTTAGGCGGGCTATTTGTGATTGATTTTATTGATATGCTAGCCAATAAAAACCAGCGCGCTGTCGAAAATAGACTGCGCGATGCTTTAAAAATTGATCGCGCCCGCATTCAGACTAGCCGTATCTCACGTTTTGGCTTGTTAGAGATGTCGCGGCAACGCATACGTCCTTCGTTAGGTGATACAACGCAGCTCACTTGTCCTCGTTGTAATGGCCAGGGTGAAATCCGCAATGTTGAGTCTGTTGCCTTATCAGTATTGCGCATACTTGAAGAAGAAGCAATGAAAAATGGCACAGACAAAGTTATTGCCCATTTACCGATTGAATGCGCTACCTTCTTGCTTAACGAAAAGCGACCTTCAATAGATCAGATTGAAGCACGCTTAAAAGTACGTATCATTGTTTTGCCTAGCAAACATTTAGAAACGCCAGCATACGATATAGAACGCATTAAATCAAAAGATGACGACGGTTCTACAGAAACTGCTAGCTATACTCAGATTAAAGCAGAAGAGATCGTAGCACCTGACTTTGCCAAGCAATCTGCTCCCGGCGTTCAGCAAGCGGTGATTAAAGAATTTTTGCCTGATGTGCCTGCACCGGTACAAAACAAAAAAACATCTGTGACCTTAATCAGCCGCTTCTGGAGTAAGCTGGTTGGCACTACGGATGAAGATGGAATCAGTTCAGATGAGACTGTGCAAGCTGGAAAAGCAGATAGCGAAAAGTCGACTAATAATAATCGTAGAAACCAAAATAATCGTAGAAACCGTAACAATAGAAGTAATAACCGCGATCGCAATAAACAACAGAACAGTCAATCTGCTGAGCAAAATAAATCAGCAAACTCTACTCAGTCACCGGCCACAAAAGAGCAGCCTCAGCCTAACGAAAACAAAAATGAATCTGCAGAAAATAGGCCAAAAAATCAGCAAAGAAAACCAAACCGGAGAGGCTATAATAGAAAACCAAAAGCAGCAAAAGAAACAGCACAAAATAGTGATAATCTAGATCGGGCACCTACTAATAACAGTGCATCTAATCAACAGCAGGAAGTAAAAGAAGCTATCTCGAATAATGATAAAAATACCGAGACTCAGTCTTATGCTGCTAATTATCAAAAAAATATTGTGACCACTAAGGACTCTGAAACGAATACAACAGCCGAGCAAACAGCAGTGAAAGTCGAAGACTAATTTATTGTAACCGCTCGGTCCCCCTTCTTATCAAGGAGAGGTTTAGGGGGGGATTAGAAAAAGGCTAAGGGTATGTACAAATATATTTTTTGTACATACCCTTATTTTTGTAAAATAGGCTCAAGCTGCAATACCGCTTCCAGTAATTTTAAAGCATATAAATATCAGCCATTCTAAATTTGGGTCGCTTCTTAAATTTCAATAGATTGCAGTTATATTGTAAAATATTTGTTAATATTTTTTCCGCATCAATTGCCAATTTAGCCTAAAAATAATGAAAAAAAACCTTGATGCATAAATTAGCCCTAAAGTTAAATTAATGACTAATTGACAGCGATTCAG
>CAZLLL010000340.1:0-4529 GCA_964560255.1 uncultured Methylomonas sp. | reverse complement strand
TATGACTGTACCGTTGTTTGATGGTGGGTCGATAAGAATTTAATACCACTACTTAGGAATGGGAATTAAATAAGTTGTGCAATTATGGCGCAGTATTTTTGTTTGCCTTCAAGGCGCGGTAACAGGCGCATAGCTAGCTACGTAACTGTTGCCGCAACGCCGAAGGCGAGCAAAAAGACAAGTCAGAATGCACAAGTTATTTGATTCCCATTTCTTAAGTGTAACTGTTCAGTCCCCCTCCTTATCAAGGAAGGGTTAGGGGAGGTTTTATTAGGAAAAGGCTCCTCAGCGTCCATTTTATAAAGGGGGGGCTGAGCAGCTACTGGTCATTTGCTGGTCTTTGACTATTCTCCCGCAATTGCCATTTCTTCAATTAAAATAGACCCAGTACGAATATTGCCTCGATAATCAATATCATTACCTACAGCAAGAATATGCTGAAATATATCTTTTAGATTACCGGCAATGGTGATTTCCTGTACCGGATATTGAATCTCACCCTGGGCGACCCAAAAGCCTGATGCGCCACGCGAATAATCGCCAGTGACAGGGTTAACACCTTGCCCCATTAATTCAGTGACCAGTAGGCCAGTATCCATTTCGCTGAGTAATTGCTCAAAATTCTTATCCTCTGCGGTGATGCATAAATTATGTACACCGCCTGCATGACCTGTCGTTTGCATACTTAGCTTACGAGCCGAGTAGCTACTCAGTAAATAGGTATTGAGAATGCCTTCAGTGACAATATGATTGGCCTGTGTTGTAACACCTTCCGCGTCATACAGTGAGCTACCGAGTGCGCCTGATAAATGCGGTTGTTCATGCATATTGATGAAGTCAGGGAAAATTTTTGTATCCAGACTGTCTAATAAAAAGGATGATTTACGATATAAACTGCCTCCGCTAATAGCTCCAAGGAAAGAGCCAATAAGGCCACTGGCGACCTCGGCAGAATATAATACAGGGCATTTACGAGTGCTTAAGCTAGTAGCACCTAGCCGTTTTACAGTTCTTTGCGCTGCTTTTTTGCCAATAAACTCGGCGTTATCTAAGTTCTGCTGATCTCGGGCTACACTGTACCAGTAATCGCGCTGCATATCGCCATTGCGTTCGCCTAATACCGAACAGCTGATGGAATGGCGAGTGGAGGCATAGCCGTGTAAAAAACCTAAGCTATTACCAAAAACACGAATACCTGAGTAACTGTCTACGGATGCTCCCTCAGAATTATTAATGTCCGAATGATATTGACGTGCTGTGTCTTCGCAGCTGATAGCGAGGTCGATGGCATCATCGGCACTGATATTCCAGGGGTGATATAAATCCAGGTCGACGAATTCGGTAGCAAGTTTTTCCGCGTCAGGCAATCCTGCATAGAGGTCTTCACTGGCGTAACGTGCAATACTGCATGCGGCCGTGACCATTTCTTTAATAGCACCAGGTGATAAATCAGTGCTACTTGCCGAGCCCTTTTTCTGGCCAAAATAAACGCTGACACCTAAGCCTTGAGAGCAATGGTGTTCTATGGTCTCGACTTCACCGAGGCGGGCATTGACGGATAAGCCATGATCGACACTTATACCGGCATCTGCACTGCTGGCTCCCTGGTTTTTGGCTTCGTGTAATAAGTCGTGAATAATCGTCTGTAAACGAATGATTTCTTGTTCAGTCTGCATAAGTAGTTAAAAGTGTGGAGCGGGCTTTAGTCCGCAAGGCGTGTAAGGGAGCTGGAAACAAATAATCATCCAATATTGCGAGTCTTTTTGTCCGTCTTCTGCGTTGTAGCAACAGTTACGTAGCCAGCTATGCGCCTGTTACTACGCCTTGAATACGAACAAAAATCCTGCCCAATATTGGACGATTATTTATTTCCAGCTCCCTAAGGTTAGGAATGCTATCCGTTATGCAAATGGAATTTAATAATCTGAGGAACTAAATTTTTGTTTTTGTTCAGATTAGGAGGAAAAGCAATGCGTAGCTATTTTTTGAGCGCAAGGGGGATGGCGGACTAAAGTCCGTTCTACAGTTTGCTATACGTTGGTGCCACCTACGGTTAAGGAGTCAATTTTTAATGTCGGCTGGCCGACACCCACTGGCACACTCTGGCCTTCCTTACCGCAGGTGCCGACACCACTATCAAGTTCAAGATCATTGCCTACCATACTGACGCGGGTGAGTACATCGGGGCCATTGCCTATTAATGTTGCCCCTTTAACCGGCTGGGTGATTTTACCATTTTCAATTAAATAAGCCTCACTGGCCGAGAAGACAAATTTTCCTGACGTGATATCCACTTGTCCGCCACCGAAATTTTTGGCATATAAGCCATTTTGTACGGATGCTATTATTTCATCCGGATCACTTTCGCCTGGTAGCATATAGGTATTGGTCATGCGTGGCATAGGTGTGCAGGCATAGGACTCACGGCGACCATTACCAGTAGATTGTACGCCCATTAAACGTGCATTTAGCTTGTCCTGCATATAGCCTTTGAGTATGCCGTTTTCTATTAGGGTGGTACATTGTGTTGCAGTGCCTTCATCATCAATGGTTAAAGAGCCTCGGCGATCTGCCAGTGTACCATCATCTACCACAGTACATAATGAAGAGCCAACGCGTTGACCCACCCGGCCACTAAAAGCGGAGGTTCCTTTGCGGTTAAAATCGCCTTCCAGACCATGGCCGATGGCTTCATGTAATAATATGCCTGGCCAGCCTGAGCCTAATACCACTGTCATACTGCCAGCCGGTGCAGGCACTGCTTCTAAATTAACCAGCGCTTGCCTGACCGCTTCCTGAGCATAGGAAAATGCTCTATCCTGCTGCAGAAAATAGTGATAATCAGAACGGGCTCCGCCGCCCATGCTGCCTTGCTCACGGCGACCATTTTCTGCAACAATAACACTCACGTTCAAACGGATTAAAGGACGTACATCGCCGACTAAAGAGCTGCCCTGGTTGGCGACCAGGATATGTTCCTGCACACCGACCAGGCTGATAATCACTTGCTCTATACGTGAATCTAACTGTCTTGTTCTACTATCCAGTTGCTGTAGAAAATCTACTTTTTGCTGATCAGTGATCGAGGTCAGTGGATTGACTGCCTGGTAACGTGGCGTATAGCTTACGGGGGAGGGGAGGGCGATGCTGATATTTTGATTTTGGCGCGCAATGGCTTTAACATTTTTTATTGCCGCTAGAAGTTCTGTAACTGAAATATTGTCGCTATAGGCCAGAGCTGTTTTCTCGCCCGATAGTGCGCGCACACCTGCCCCTTGCTCAATATTATGGCTACCTTCTTTGATAATACCGTCTTCCAGTATCCACGATTCAGAGTGGCTGGATTGAAAATAGATATCGCCATCTTCAACTGCACCGCTGATAAGTTGATCCATCACTTGATGTATTTCACTTTCTTGAATGCCTGTCGGGACTAAAATCGCTTGTTTTGCTAACTGTAATAGATTATCCATTTTTACCTGCAACTAATTTGACGGTGCTGAAGCACTGGGAAAGACTCACGGGTTTTTTGCAAACGTGCCAGATCTATCTCGGCAGCCGCAAAACCTGCGTTGGATTTTTTGCAGTCCAGTACAGTGCCCCAAGGGTCAACCAGCATACTATGACCATACGTTTGTCTGCCATTGATATGAAATCCACCTTGATTGGGGGCGATGACATAACATAAATTTTCTACAGCCCGTGCGCGTAGTAAAAGCTCCCAGTGAGCCGCACCTGTTTTTTCAGTAAAGGCCGAGGGTAGTATAAGGATTTCCATACCCTGATCCTGCATGGTACGAAATAATTCGGGAAAACGCAGGTCATAGCAGATAGCGATGCCTAATTTACCAAAAGGACTGTCAATAACCAGAGGTGAATTCCCCTTGGTAATAGTATCGGATTCTCGATAAATCTCTTCAGTTCCAGGAATATGAACATCGAATAAATGGATTTTATCGTAGCGGGCAACTCGCTCACCTATGCTATTGTAGATCAGGCAGGCCGAAAGTACTTTTTTTTCATCATCGGTATCGGCGATTGGCAGGGTGCCTGCCACAATCCAGACAGCAAATTTTTTTGCCAGATTAGCCAGAAAATCCTGGATAGGTCCTGAGCCTTCTTGTTCTTTATGATCTACCTTGTCGAGTTCTGACTTGCCCATCAGGGCAAAATTTTCAGGTAAGGCAACTAATTTTGCTCCGGCCCCTACTGCACTAGCAATTAAACGTTCAGCTTCAATTAAATTGAAACTGATGTTGGGACTGGAGGCCATTTGAATGGCGGCACATTTACTCATATTATTACGTGGATTTGATGGGCTTGTCGCTGTGTTAGGGAGCTGGAAATAAATAATCGTCCAATATTGGGCAGGATTTTTGTTCGTATTCAAGGCGTAGTAACAGGCGCATAGCTGGCTACGTAACGGTTGCTACAACGCAGAAGACGGACAAAAAGACTCGCAATATTGGATGATTATTTGTTTCCATCTCCCTTATTATTTTGTTTGAAATGTGGGACTAAACTGGCGA
>CAZLLL010000339.1:0-4533 GCA_964560255.1 uncultured Methylomonas sp. | reverse complement strand
AAACCAGATTCTCTTGATTTGGCTGCTTAGGCAGTAGAGTAGGTCAACGGTTACGACTACATCACAGCAGCGGTCACTGTGCATCTAAAAAACGAACCTATTCCATCACTGCTTCCAGCCGAAACAATGTAACCGTTCACCTACCCCTTAACATATTGATTTATATGTAACTGGCTAATATGTAAGCCAGCAAATAAATTTCGTAAGCCATTGAAATTTTAAGTTAAAAATGATGAACGGCAATTTCACAAAAATACTGAACAATAATTTTCATTTAAATTAGTGGGTTAGGATTTCAGGGGGAGGTGAACGGTTACTAAAAAAGTAACTAAAAAATAGACTATTTACAATATAAGTATTTGTTTTTAATCTAAAATAATAGTAATCTTAAGTTTTATCTATAGGGTTTTCAAGGTTTATTCTGTCGTAAAAATCCAATCGTACAGGTCGAATTTTTTGAGTTATTTATCTACAATAATTTTTAAGTTGTGATAGATAGATTTAATTAATCGTGAAATTTATGTACGAAATGTAAAATTCAGGACTCTGATTTATTGCTATTTCTTGAATGACAAGTAAACTTAAAGAGGATATGTTGGAGATGAATAAAGAACTGCATCAAATACCAGATTATTTCATTTCCATTGTTGCGAGGCTGTGAAAGTATGACTAATTCGGAGTGAAAAAACATGTTTTACATTCCATAAATCAATAAATACAATGATATATGAAACTTAAAATTGTATTTTTTGAATACTTTCACAATCTCTATCTGTTAGCAAAAATATAATACCCTTCAATTATCATTCATAGATATGTCAGAAATTTCTCAAATGCTCTCTCCCTGCCCCTTCTCCAAGGGCTATAAAATACCGATAACGCAGGCCTGGGTTTTATTGAAGGGGTTTTATTTTTATCGCTTGGTTTTAGCAAGTATATTTCTAGCAATTTATTTTTCGCAATTGGGCAAGCTGTTAATCAGTCCTGTTCAAATGCAATTATACTTTTATACCAGTACTATTTATTTTCTGATCTCACTCGTTGGTTGGTTTTTTATTTTATACCGGATAGTTGGCTATTCCTCGCAGGCTCAGGTAGCCATTTTTACAGATATATTGCTATTGACGATTATTATGCATGCGTCTGGCGGTATTAGTAGTGGGATGGGTGCTCTCATGCTCGTCTCTGCTGCAATGGGAGGTTTGTTAATTGGCGGGCGGTGTGCAATGCTGTTTGCAGCTATTGCAAGTTTGTTTATTTTTGCCGAACAGGCTTATATTTACCGAATCGGAGATTTCAAAAGTGCTTATTATCCCTATGCAGGTATTTTAGGGGCAGGCTTCTTTACCATAGCCTTACTCTCTTATTTTCTGGCAAAACGTACTGAGCAAACAGAACTTATTTCCTCACAACAACAAGAAACCATTATTTCTTTAGAAGAATTGAATCAATATATTATCCAGAACATGCAATCAGGCATTATTATTATTGATCAACAACAAATGATTACTAGCCATAATGAAGCGAGCCCCCGCTTATTAGGTATTAGTAGTTTGCCGAAAACTTTACCAGATATTTCAATTAATCTTAGGGATGCCTTTACTGACTGGTTAGAAAATACAGATCAAAACTTTGCACGCATTAGAACGTTAGAACAAATAGAGTTACAGGTTCATTTTACTTCTTTACCCACTCAGCACACTCTGTTTTATATGATCACACTGGAAGATGTGGCACTCTATAATCAACGCGTACAAGAGAGTAAGCTCGCATCATTAGGCCAACTGGCAGCTAATATGGCTCATGAAATTCGTAACCCTCTGGGTGCAATTAGTCATGCAGGGCAGTTATTAGCTGAAAATCCTGATTTATCATCAGAAGATGAACGCTTAACGAATATAATTCAAACAAACACGGTAAGAATGAACTCAATTATTGAAGATATTTTACAGTTATCGGGTAAAAAAGATTCTCAAGCAGAACGAATTAATTTAAAGGACTGGTTTGAGACTTTTTTGCCTATGTTTGAGTCTGAAAATATTAACCGCCGACACCAGTTCAATTTATCTTTTGACTCCGATCTTAAAGATGCTTTTTTTGATTCAGGTCATTTGACACAAATTTTAAATAATCTTTGCGTAAACGCTTTAAAATATGGTGCTGTAGAGGAAAAAAAAATACAGATAAAAGTCAGAAACCTGGTTTATCAACCTTGTATTGATGTGATTGATTATGGAAAAGGGGTTTCCGAATCTTCTGTTAAACGCTTGTTTGAGCCCTTTTTCACTACTTCAAGTTCAGGAACAGGCTTAGGATTGTATATCTCTCGTGAGTTAGCCGAATTAAATCAGGCAGTACTGAGTTACCACGTTTTAGTTGAAGAGCAAGGTTGTTATTTTCGACTTTGCTTAGCAAGTGCAGATTAAATAAAGATTGAATTATGAACAAATCACTCGCCTTAATTATTGATGATGAAGTAGATATCCTTGAGTTGTTAGAAATTACTCTCAACCGCATGGATATAGAAACAGTAACGGCTGGAACTATTCTCAGTGCACAAAAGCTGTTATATGAACAAGAGTTTGATCTTTGTTTAACTGATATGCGTTTACCTGATGGTGATGGTCTTGAGTTAGTACAAGCCATTCAGGCGAAACAACCTCAGATACCTGTTATTGTCATTACTGCACATGGCAGTACAGATGTTGCCGTTAAAGCAATGAAACATGGCGCTTTTGATTTTCTGAATAAACCTGTTGACCTTAAAGTATTGCGTCAATTAGTGACTAATGCACTAAAAGCCGGTTCATCACCTGCTAAAGACAGACGATCCAGGCATATTTTATTAGGGGACTCAGATGTTATGTGTGATCTTCGCTCCACAATAAGTAAAATCTCCCGTAGTCAGGCACCAGTCTATATTAAAGGAGAATCGGGTTCTGGTAAAGAACTGGTTGCGCGTGTCATCCATAAACAAAGCTCGCGTGCCGAAGAAGCTTTTATTGCTGTCAACTGTGGTGCAATACCTCAGGAACTTATGGAAAGTGAATTTTTTGGACATAAAAAGGGCAGCTTTACTGGCGCAACGGCTGATAAAGTGGGATTATTTCAAGCGGCAAAAGGCGGTACATTATTTTTAGATGAAATTGCCGATTTACCTTTAGTTTTACAAGTAAAACTACTACGTGCGATACAGGAAAAGAAAATCCGCCCAATTGGTGGTCAGCATGAAGAAAATGTTGATATCCGCATATTGAGTGCAACACATAAAAATCTGGCGCAATTAGTTCAGGAAGGTCAGTTCAGACAGGATTTGTATTACCGTATTAATGTAATAGAATTAACTGTGCCATCATTACGTGAGCGTGATAAAGATATTGCGCAATTATGTGAACATTTTTTAAAGAGAATAGTAAAGAACAATGGAGTTACGGAAGTTAAATTATCACCCAATGCTGTTAAAGCGTTAAAGCAGTATCAATTTCCAGGCAATGTCAGAGAGCTTGAAAATATACTGGAAAGAGCCATCGCATTACACGAAGGTGAACAAATTACTGAACAGGATTTAGGTCTGGTCACAGCGGCTCCGCTAATGCAAAAATCATCACAAGGCGTGGAATCAAGTATTTTTGATCCCATCATGGGCTCTTTGGAGGATTATTTAGAAGAGATAGAAAAACAAGCGATTAGCGAAGCATTAGAGCAAAATAGATGGAATCGTACAGCAACGGCAAAGCAGTTGGGGATGAGCTTTAGGTCATTACGCTATCGCTTAAAAAAATTAGGGCTGGAATTGTAAACCTTATATTGAGCGGGTCTATTTTCTGTTTTTTATATTAAAAATAGGCACCCTTCATTGCCCAGTTGACACTGTGAAGGGTACAAGGAAATATGAAGGATGCCTTCAATAGAATACAAATATGTGCAGTTGAGGATATTTTAACTGAGCGCACGCGTTTCTGAGTTTTTACCAGACCACTGAGTACTTAAATACAAGGCCTCAACTTTTTCCCGTGCCCAGGGCGTTTTACGCAAAAATTTAAGACTTGAGGAAATACTGGGATCATTAGTAAAACACTTAATATTAATACGACTCCCCAGCTCCTGCCAGCCATATTCTTCTACTAACTGCGTCACAATAGCCTTCAGTGTCAAACCATGTAATGGATCCTGAGTGCGTATTTTATTCATTTTTTTCAGCTACATCAGTGTCGTTAATCGTTGTTTTTTGCTCCGCTTTTTTTACGCGAATCTTACTATTGCCCATAGCCTGACCATTCAGAGTTTTCATTGCCACTTTTGCTTCACCGATCTTAGGCATTTCCACAAAACCAAAGCCCTTGGAAATACCGGTATCTTTATCTAATACCAAAGTGCAGGATTGTACTTTACCAAAAGGTGTAAATAGGGATTTAAGTTCTGCCTCTGTCGTATTGCGTGTTAGGTTGCGTATCAGTAATTTCATCGGAATAATCGTTTAATTGAGATATTTTGATTATACGCTGGTCTAATATATTACGCAGGGGTTCGTAC
>CAZLLL010000338.1:0-4535 GCA_964560255.1 uncultured Methylomonas sp. | reverse complement strand
GGTGGTGTGGGGAGGGCTGGAGAGAAACTAGCCCTTACCCGATTTATGTTTGTTTCCAGTTAAGGAACGTGCACGAAATAACTTGAGCAATTGACTTGTTTTTTTGTCCGTCTTCAGTGTTGCACAAGCAGTTGCGTAGCCTGCTATGCGACTGCTTGTGCGCCTTAAATACGAACAAAAATACTGCACCAGTTGCTCAACTTATTCCGTGCCCATTCCTAAGTAGAGGTTTTGTAACAAACCACCAGTCTTTTTCGTTTTCATTTTCTGCAGTGTTACTCCAATAATCCACCTCTGTTTCATGAATATCAATGTCTGAAAACAATAATTCAAACACTTTGTTTTGTGCTAGATGCTCTTGCTTGTTAATAGAAATATGCTCATTTAAACACTCTAAAAAGTAACAGCCTAATACTCGTTTTTCATATATCGACGTATTTTGCTTTGCATACAATTCAATATAATCTTCAAGTTCTTCCAGTTTACAAGATGTGTACTCAATATCTTGGCACGACAAATCTCTTGATTTAGGATCTATTCCAAGCTTCACCAAAATAGATTTAACTGCGTCAGTGCTTGCATATACAAGGTCTTCTCTCATTTACTTATATACTTTATTTTTTGTCACTTTATTCAGGGATAAATTTTCTTTTAAAGTTGCTTGAAACATAACATTATTATTAACAGGCAAGTTCGCCCTGATATTCGTCTGTACTCACCGATCAATCAGGCAAATACGACAGGATATTATTATCCTGCTCTTATGCCCTGTTTTCCTCACGGTATTGACCTGAAAATCCAGCATATTTGCTAGATATGCAGCTTATCCTGTCAATTAACTTGATTTGTTGCTATTATCCTACTAAACAGGAATTCTAGCAAAAAATCAGTGTAATTTATAATTCATTTCAACCTTTATGTCAATAGAAAAATCCAAGAAAAATATACTGGACGATGTCCGTGATACTTTACGCCGTCTACATTATTCTATTCATACTGAACGAGCTTATGGTGACTGGATTATGCGCTATATTAAGTTCCATCATTTACAGGAAAGAGAGGCTTTGCTGATAGAGCCTGAGAAGAAGGTTGAGGATTTTTTAACCTATTTGGCAGTACAGGCTAATGTGGCAGCTTCAACACAAAATCAAGCGTTTAATTGGCATCCTTCATTTCCCAGTTGACACTTTACACTCAAATTTTTGATTATAGAGAGTGCTTCCATAAAATAAAAACGTTATAGTGTATAGCGATTAAGACCTTCACATAACATTAGAAATCAGGCATTTTTAATTGCATGTAATACATTGATTCTAAATGATTCTATATAAGTCATTGAAACCTAATAAACTTAGTATAACCATTTGTTTTAAAATTAAAAGTTAATCGAAAAATATAAAACCATACCCGCTCAATGTGAGTTAGTCCGCTACGTTTTAAATATTACTTCTTCAATAACGGACAATGCCTGCTTAATATGTTCAAAACTATGTGAACCCCCTTCGTAGCAAACAATATTGGCTTGGTCTTGATATTTTAAGCGTGTTTTTTCAGAGTCAATCAATTCATCGGCCTTATCTAGTAAAATGATTCTGTTTATAAGCTGAGTACTGCTATCAAGCTCCTTTTCATAGTCACGGTATTGCTCACAGTGACTTGCCAACCATTGATAAGGCTGCCCTGTTTCATAATTTTCTGTCACGCCAATAAATTGAGGTAACAATTCACTGGGTGCTACAGCAGGGTTAATCATGATGGCCTTACAACCCGTCTTCATTGCCAGGTATTCACTGGCGAATCCACCCATTGATGAACCCATGAAGATGACATCATAAGATTGATCCAGGTATTGATTCCACTGGAATAACATATCTTCTATGATTTCCTGAAAATCTCTGTAATCAACATTGGGGGTATAAAATTTAATGTCTTTCTGTAAACAGAATTCTTGCATAACCAGCAGCTTTTCCTTGCTAGTCAGTAAATTGTCAGCTAAATCCAATGAGGCGGAATTAAATCCGTGCAGGTAAATAATCGCTTTTTTCATCATATAATAATTGTCCAGGTTTTTATAACATGAGTCGTAACCATTCAGACCCCTTCCTTATCAAAGAGGGGTTAGGGGAGGTTTTATTAGAAAAAGGCTCCTCAACTCCCGCTTTACAAAAGGGGATATGAACGGTTACCAAATAAGTTGTGCATTCTGACTTGTCTTTTTGTCCGTCTTCGGTGTTGCACAGACAGTTACGTAGCCTGCTAGAGCTAAGTTTGTGCGCTTTGAATACAAACAAAAATCCTGTGTCAGTTGCTCAAGTTATTCCGTGCCCATTCCTAAACGAATTTATGGCTACCATTTTAACACGGGATTTATTGAAAACAGTAGGGTACGGCTTCAGCCCACCAATGCAGAGTTTATTTAAAAGCGGGCTGAATCCACGATCTACAAGTCTATTGTATGTTCCGTTTTAAGATGGCTAAAGCTCTTTCACTCCTGTCTTATATCCCGCCTTAAACTGGTAATCGAATTTATTGATGAGTAATAAAAAATCGTGTTTATGCTTAATTTCTACGATAATAACGCTATACGTTAATATAAGCTAACAGTGTACATCCTTATTGGTTTAATTCTGTTGCTCAAATATGGAGACTTATGATATGTCTGATAACAAGCAAACCGACGAACAATGGCGAAAAAAACTAAGCCCAGAACAATTTAACATTTGCCGTTGTAATGCGACCGAACCTCCCTTTACAGGTAAATATGTGGACTGCAAAGAGGAGGGTATTTATCATTGCAGCTGTTGTGCACAGGCCTTATTTGACTCAAAAACTAAATATGATTCTGGCTCTGGCTGGCCGAGTTTTTATCAGACTGTTGCGCCAGAAGCAGTACAGGAAATAAGGGATGAATCACATGGTATGCGCCGAGTTGAAGTGACTTGTAAGGCTTGTGATGCGCACTTAGGACATGTTTTTGAAGACGGACCACAGCCGACAGGCTTACGCTATTGTATTAATTCAGCTTCACTGGATTTAAAACCACGATGAATGATAAACAAAGAGTGACAGCATTATTAAGCTATATTGATGCCAGCCCAAGTCCCTGGCACGCCGTGGCAACAACAGAACAGGCATTACTTACAGCGGTTTTTACTCGATTGTCAGAAACAGCACCCTGGTCTCTGGAGTCAGGAGGTAGGTACTATGTGATACGAGGAGATTCATCTATTATTGCTTTTGTAGCGGGGAATAAGTCCTTATCAGCAAATGGCTATAAAATAATTGGCGCACATACTGATTCACCAGGTTTAAGAATTAAGCCCCACGCTTTATTTAAAAGCGATAAGCTGTTGTGCATGGGAGTTGAAGTTTATGGCGGCCCCATTCTTGCGACTTTTACTGATCGGGATTTAAGCTTTGCCGGTCGTGTGAGTTATCGTGATGAAGAGGGCGATATAAAAACTAAATTACTCTGTTTTGAGCAAACTTTATTGCGCCTGCCTAATCTTGCCATTCATATGAACAGAGCAGTTAATGAAGATGGCCTAAAGTTAGATAAGCAAACTGAATTACCACTACTCTATGCGCTGAGTTGTAAAGAGCAACTTGCCGATCAGGTTTTTACTGACTTATTAACTGCACAAAGTGGCCTGCAGGCTAAGCAAATATTATCATGGGAATTTAATATTTATGATACCCAAAAAGGCGTATTCTGGGGAGCAGAACAGGCGTTTTATGCGGATAGTCAACTGGATAATCTGGCATCCTGTCATGCGGGTTTAACAGCTTTATTGCATGAGGATGTTTTGCAATCAGGAAATACAGTGGTATGTGCTTTTTTTGATCATGAAGAAGTCGGTAGTGAAAGTACTAAGGGAGCTGATGGCAGTTTTTTACCAGATATTCTGGAGCGTATTGCGCTGGCACAGTCTTTAAGTTCAGAAGAGTATAAGCAGGCTTTAGCGAGTAGCTTTATGTTAAGTGTTGATATGGCACACGCTTACCAGCCCAATTTCCCTGCGGCATATGAAATGGGGCATAAGGTTTATGTCAATAAAGGGCCAGTCATAAAATTAAATGCTAATCAGCGCTATAGCTCTGAAAGTGTTTCCGAGGCGATGTTTATTTCCTGGTGTCAACAGGCGAATGTTCCCTATCAGAAATATTCCCATCGTACTGATATTCCCTGTGGTAGTACTATCGGCCCGATGGCTTCAGCCAAGCTGGGTATCCGTACGGTTGATGTTGGCAATGCTATGTGGGCAATGCATAGTATTAGAGAAAGTGCAGGCGCAAAGGATCATGCTTATATGATAGATGTGATGAGGTGTTTTTTTAAAGAATAAACAAGGCTGGTATTATACAGATTCTGTTAGACGTGAAAGATAACATTTCTCGAAGGAATGGTATTTATGGAATGCATTGTTTAGAAAAAACATGACAAGTGGGCTCCCTCCATATCCCCATAAAAGTAGTTTACACTTTTGGCTACCAACTTAAGACGGGACAACTCCTTTACAAAATAAGTAGGGTGG
>CAZLLL010000337.1:0-4552 GCA_964560255.1 uncultured Methylomonas sp. | reverse complement strand
GAAGGCGAACAAAAAGACAAGTCAGAATGCACACATTATTTGATTCCCATTCCTATATAGCCGACAGTATGCTATCAACCGTTACATCGGTAAACCCTTCTATACCCTCAAGAGATTTTAATTTAATGCGATCAATAACAGGATTATTAAACTCGGCCTGTAATATGAGGGCTTTATCATTAAGTGGCGGTGTGAACTCAGGTGTAGAGCTTCTGTAAATAGCAATTTGCGGAATCCCTACTGCTGCTGCAATATGCATCAACCCAGAGTCGTTGCTAATCGCTAAATTTGCACAAGACAGCAGGTCTACCGCATCTAAAAGGCTGGTTTTACCACATAAATTAATTAACTCGCTTTCACTTTTTTGTTCGATTTCTAAGGCGCTAGCGTAGTCTTTAGAAGAGCCGAGCAGTAGCACTTGCTTTCCCTGTTGTACTAATTGTTTAGCGACTAATGCATAATTTTCAGTGGGCCAGCGCTTAGCGGGACCAAATTCAGCACCTGGCATGAGAGCGACTATTTCCTGGGCTTGCTGGATATTAAGTTTTTGTAACCAGGCTTTAGCATTTTGCCTATCGGCTGTTAGCTCCGGCTGAGGAATCAATTGCAATGTTGGAGAAAGCGCACCAGCATCAAGCCCCAATGACACATAACGCTGCACCATATAGGGATATTTTTCAGGGTCTAATGTACGCCTGTCATTCAATAAGCCATAACGCATTTCACCTAGAAATCCGGTACGTTTAGCTGCGCCACTCCAGTAGCCTGTCAGGGCAGATTTCCAGGTAATCGGTAGGGTAATCGCCCAGTCGTACTGTTTGTCTTTTAGTTTATTGGCAATATCTCTACGTGCTTGCCAGCTAAACTTGCCGCGTTGTACTTCTATTTTGTAATAATTGTTTACTTCAGGCATACGCTGTAATAAATCATATGGCCAGGGAGGCGCAACAACATCCAGTGTTAAATTTGGGTGTTGCTCGTGCAGTACTTTAAAGAGTGCTTGTGCCATCACCATGTCACCCACCCAGGAAGGGGAGAAAATAAGGATATTCATAAAATTAATACATGTTTATTGACACTAGCACTCAAAAATCTAAATAACCGATAATATATAAAACAAATAAGTTATTGTTTTATATTAACTTATATCAAAATTTTATTTATAGATTATTTAGAGCATATGGTGCTAGTGTTGTAGAGCGGACTTCAGTCCGCAGATATCTACGAGAAGGTTAAAATTAAAATAGGTGAGCACTTATAAGTAATAGCGGACTAAAGTCTACTCTACACATAGGGCTTAGCCACTCTTTCCTGCTGTATCACTTTATCCATCACCTGCGCAACTGGAATTAAGCGCATTGCATCTAGGCTTGGAATTTTCTTTTGCCAGCTCAACTCAGCAGAAGGTTTGTGCATAAATTGCTGAGCAACCTGATCATAAATATTAATACAGTGGCGCAACTGATTATAAGGACCAATATATTCAGGCCGTGTGACAGCATAAAGGCCAATCACGGGGGTAGCAACCGCATTAGCCAAATGCAAAGGCCCTGTGTCAGGCGAGATAAGTAAAGTCATTTGTTGCAGCAATGCGGCTAATTGCGTTAAGCTGGTTTTACCCACTAAATTAAAACAAGGCGTTTTTGCCTGTTGCTGGATTTTAGCAGCAAACTCGACTTCTTTATTCGATGAGCCGCCGGTTAACACAATATATTTATCCGGGTAACGATGATTCAATTGGTTAATCAGTTCACTGTAGTACTGACTAGGCCAGGTTTTTTCTGCTGTGGAAGCCATCGGGTTAATGGCAATCCATTGTTTATGCTGTTGCAATGTATCGCGTGCCCATATTTTATCTCGTTCACTGACAGGAAGAAATAAGTCATCAGCGCTAATTTCTAGCTCCTCACTGATACCAGCAAACTTTTTCGCTAAGGCAAAAAAAATCTCTACCTGATGCAGGTTTTTAGGTAGATCATACGCGGAATGAGTTAATAGATGGTGCCCTTCACGAGAATAAGGCGCTCCCAGACCTGTTTTATGTTCGGCTGACAATAATGCCATCACCATATTGCTCACAGAACTTGTCTGAAAGCTAATCAGTTGCCCTGTATTTTTAGTGCGCCATTGTTGTTTAAAACGCCAGTAATCACTGATTGATTTGGGTTTGTCGATAGCAAGCATATTAACTTCAGAAAGCTCTACCAGAAGTGGTGCAATAGGTCTATCTATCAGCCAGTCTATCTGGGTCTCTGGAAATTGTTTTCTGAGTAACCGAACAGCAGGCAATAGCATTAATACATCTCCTATCGCAGACAAGCGGAGTAGTGTTATTTTATCAGGGGGAACAGTATTATTTGTCATGCCTTATATGCTACAGTAAGAAGATTACACACTATAACACTCTCGTTTCTGAGTGCAAAATCTAATCCGCCGGTTAAAACCAAAGACCCCTCATCGACTAAATTAATGGAACACGACTACCTGCTTAAGCTTCGCCAGCACCCTACCTGGCGCTTACTCTGTGCTGATAATTCAGCCTTAATCATCAGTTTTTTTTATCGCGTCTTTATTCAGCCCAATTGCCGTTCGTTAAAGCAAAGTGAACTGACTGAAAAACTGGACGATACCTTATTTCACTTACGCCAGATTCATCGCAATAAATATCCCAAAACAGCCAAAGCCTATTTAACAGATTGGGCCAATGGAGAAAATGCATTTTTGCGTAAATACTATGCAGAAAACAGTGATGAGCCAGAATTTGACTTAACCCCAGCCAGTGAAAAATCCATTGAATGGTTGCGTAGTCTTGAGCAAAAACAGTTTATCGGCACAGAATCACGATTGTTAACAGTGTTTGAATTGCTGGCCAGTATTTTACAAACCACGCAGACTGACCCTCAGCAACGTATCGCAGAACTAGAAGCGCAAAAAGCAGATATTGATGCTGAAATCTCGCGTTTACAGCAAGGCGAAGTAATTAGCTATGATCCGCGTCAAGTTAAAGAACGTTTTTACCAACTGGAAGAAACCGCGCGAAGTTTATTAATGGACTTTAGACAGGTAGAAGAAAATTTTCGCCAACTTGACCGCAGTACACGAGAGAAAATCGCCACCAGTAGTAAACACAAAGGTGATTTACTGGATGATATTTTTGGTGAACAAGATGATATCGGTGATTCTGATCAAGGTAAAAGTTTTCAGGCATTCTGGGGGTTGTTAATGTCCCCCGCTAAACAGGAAGAGTTTAATGAATTAATTCACAAGGTTCTGGCTTTAGAAGAAGTGCAAAGTTGTGAGCCGGATGAATTATTACCCAAAATGAAATACCATTTATTAGAGGCGGGCGAGAAAGTACAGCGTACTAGCTCTAGTCTGATTGAGCAATTACGACGCTATTTAGATGACCAGGTGTGGTTAGAAAATAAACGTATCATGTCGATTATTCACGAAATAGAAAAGTCAGCGATAGCGGCCAAACAAACGCCCCCGAAAGAAAAAGACTTTACTTATTTAGATGATACCAAGGCACCGATAGAGCTACCTGTGTCACGTACCTTATTCCGCCCACCCAGCCGTCCAGTGATTTCTGCAGAAAAATTAATCACAGGCGCGGCTGAATTTAGCAGCGATATATTGTATACCCAGCATTATATAGATATTGATCTGTTACAGGCGCGGATTAACAAAGCCCTGCAAAATCAGTCGCAAATCACCTTGCTGGAAATCTGTCAGCAACATCCTTTAGAAAAGGGTTTGAGTGAGTTAATCGCTTATATGAATCTTGCCTGTCAGGATAATGCCAATGCGTTGATTGATAACGATAAAGAAGTGGAAATTTTCTGGGTGAGCAGTCAGGGAGTTGATAAGTCGGTGAAGATGCCGAGTATTATTTATACGCGGCGGTGAGTACAAATTGCTTGACTTTGAACTTATATTAAATTACATTTTTAATGACAAAGTAATTCAATAGCGGTATTTATGTTAAGTACAATAACCGCAAGAGGACAAACAGTTATCCCATCTGCGATTAGAAAACAGTTTCATTTATCACCTAGTGATCGCTTAGAGTGGCTTGTTGACAAACATGGAATTCATGTCATTCCAGTGACGAATGATCCTATCAGGGCTTTTCGAGGACAAAGCAAAGGGGGATCCGTCGAGCGGTTACTAGCAGATCGAGCTGATGATAGCACTTCTGAATGATTGGTTATTTGTTAGACACTTCTGCATTGCTGACGTTGAGAGAGGATGAGCTGGGATCAGAACAAGTAGCGGATTTGCTTTATAGTGCAAAAAGTAGAAACATTCAGTGCTTTCTTACATTGAGCGGGTATGGTTTTATATTTTTCGATTAACTTTTAATTTAAAAACAAATGGTTATACTAAATTTAGTGGATTTCAATGACTTATATAGAATCATTTAAAATCAATGTATTACATGCAGTAAAAATACCCGATTTCTAATATTATATTTTTATTATTTACATGGACTCCCATAACAATACCTTCGCCAAAAATCAGATCGTGCTTATAAATAAAACAATAGGTT
>CAZLLL010000336.1:0-4557 GCA_964560255.1 uncultured Methylomonas sp. | reverse complement strand
GAAAAGTGTATGAATATTTAAGTCGTAGAACACAATAGATTTAATACCCTAGGTAGCACCTATTCCACTGTGCTTGATAAATGCCTCAACCTCAACCCCGACAGCAAAAGCACAATAACATACAGGGTAGCAGCGATCGCAATCCACATCGCTAGATTCATTACTCTCTCTAGCATTCTCCAGTCCAACCACAGACTAGTATCCACACAATGATATATCAACGCCGACATCGCTGAAGAAGCTAGAATAACGCGCAATATAAAAATTCGCCAACCAGCAGAGGGTTGATAAATCCCCGACTTTAATAATGCAGACAATAGCAGACTGGCATTAAAAAAAGCACCTAATGACGTTGCTAAGGCCAGACCGGCATGGGCTAATGGAAAAACCAGAGCAATATTTAAAAACATATTCGCCACCATAGCATAAATACCAAAGCGTACTGGTGTTTTCATATCTTTACGCGAAGTAAATCCAGGCACTAATACTTTTACCAAAATAAAACCCAGTAGCCCCAATGCATAGGCCATCAAACTACGCCCTGCCATACTCACGTCATAGGCTGTAAAATGATTATACTGAAATAATGTAGACACCATCGGCTCTGCCAGCATCATCAGCCCCAATGAAGAAGGCAGGCCGATTAAAAAAACTAATTTTAAACCCCAGTCCAGTGATTTAGAAAAGGCCTGAGTATCGTTTGCTGCATGATTTTTAGACAAGCTGGGTAAAATAACAGTCGCCAGCGCAATACCAAATATGCCTAGGGGAAATTCAACCAGACGATCTGAATAATAGAGCCATGAGACGCTACCTGTCGCTAAAAATGAAGCAATCAGTGTATCTAGCAATAAATTGATCTGGGTGATGGATACACCAAATAGCGCTGGTACCATTAATTTTAAAATGCGCCTGACTCCTGGATCTTTAAAGCCAAAACGTAAGCGCGGCACTAGACCTAAAAGACGTAAAGCCGGAAACTGAAAAACTAATTGCACTGCACCGGCAGCAAATACACCCCAGGCGAGTGCAACTATAGGGTTAGGCATTAAAGGCGCTAACCAGATGGCTGCTGCAATAAGACAGATATTAAGGAATACCGGGGTAAAGGCGGGTACGGCAAATTTCCCGTAGGTATTTAATAAGCTCCCCGCAAACGCCACTGAAGAAATAAAAAACAAATAGGGAAAGGTAATGCGTAGCATTTGCACGGCTAGATCATATTGCTCGCCTTCCCAGGAAAAACCAGGTGCAAATGCCATAATGAGGTACGGCGCGGCTAACATACCGACTATAGTTGTCAGCATTAAAATTAGGGCTAACGTTCCTGCCGTGCGGTCGATAAAATAACGCAAAGCTGCTCTACCACCTTGTTCTTTATAATCCGATAATACTGGCACAAAAGCCTGAGCAAAAGCACCTTCGGCAAATAATCGACGTAAAAAATTGGGTATTTTAAAGGCGACAAAAAAAGCGTCGGTACCTGAGTCTGCACCAAAAATACGGGCAAACATCATGTCTCGAATAAAGCCCAGAATACGTGAAATCATAGTCATACTACTAACTATAATGGTGGATTTAAAAAGTTTGCGGCTCAAGACGACATTCCTGCTATGAAAAGATTGACAATCATAGCATTTTTAAGGACAATGACTGATTTTAAAATAATCAATGCAATAACTAATACATTATGGCTAATACAGCACAAGCAAAAAAACGTGCGCGTCAAGCAGAAAAGAATCGCGTCCGTAATGCAGGGCAACGTAGCAAGCTACGTACATTCATTAAAAAAGTTGTTGCTGCAGTAGAATCTGGTGATGTAGAAAAAGCTAAAGTAGCTTATGCGACAGTCGTACCAGTTATTGACTCAGCAGTAACTAAAGGTCTTATTCACAAGAATAAAGCCGCAAGAAATAAAGGCAGGCTGAACAATAGAGTCCGCGCAATGGCTTAAAAATCCTTCAGGGATTAAGTCAATAATACCAGGCAGTCTTTATAGATTGATCTGGTATTTTTTTGCTTGGTAATCAAGGGGGCAGGCAGCTTGATGAATGATTCAATTGTATCTTATTAAGAAACAATATATAAACATAACGTAGTATTGTAAATAAACCTATCTCTTCTATAATTCTCAATGTGGTTTAAATAAACCCATTTTATTAATTATATGAGAAATTACTTATGAACAATTTTTACAAAGATATTTTTACTGGTGCAGTATTTATGGTTGGTTTGCTTGGCTTTTTTTCGGGTGAATTTATAATCTCATCTGCTTTATTTGCCTTTGCAGCCATTGCGAGCAATGTTAATACGAATCGGAAACAAGCCAGTGTGGGTAGTAACGCATGAGGCTAAAATCTGTTTTCGGACAGATGAACCCAGTGTAGATAAGACTTCCATAGCCAATTAGGCTTGGAGGTCTTTTTTTTTACGACAAAGCTTAACAGCATCATAGGCAATTTTACCAGTCTTCACTTCCTTCCTTCGCTGATTAATAAATAACCACGATTCTCTATGGTATCAAAGGTGCGCATAGCACTCACTAAGAGATCCGCTTTAATCCATATCCAATCCGCTTTATTGGGCGTAACATCCATTAGCAAAAATGAATCAGATCCTTTGTGATAAGCACCTAGAGGCGATATATGACCACTACCAGGCTGGTTTACAACAGTACGTTTATAGTTCACAATGACATAATCATCAGCTGTTCTCAAGTTTTCTATGATCTCTTTTTTGATGGTTTCAATCGTTAAGGTTTGATTGACAACACGTATCTGCGTATTTAGTCCGTGTTGTTTGAATAACTCGCCTAATTGATGCAGTTGAAATCCTCTATCTTTTTTTTGCTTACCTTTATGATTAATAATCATTTCACCCTGCTGATCCAGTAATACTGCGCCAAGTACTAATGCTCTAGATTTAGGGCTGTTAAGAAATACATTATTTTGTGTGTAGCGTTCAAAAAATGGAGACCAGGTTTTGCTGGCTAGAAACTCTAAGTCAGCTGGGTTTAGGAGTGTTTTATCTTCTGGGATTTGCAGCTGACCGTTGCGCACTCTTAAGGCGTTTAGAACGATGGCAGCAGAAGTCGGGCCACAAAATATTTTATTGTGCTGGCTTTCAAAGTGATTAGCTAGTTTGAAAAAATCAATTTTATAGCTTGATTGTTCTAGGCGGCGAATTCCCTCAGAGCTTCCCCAGTTTTCAATGGATTGATCTTTATAGCCTGTCTGTTTGATTGTTGAGCAGGCAACTAATAGATGAAGAGTGATTGCACAAAAGGCTAGTTTTCGTTTCATAACGTTTTTGAACGTAGAGGTTAATTAAGGGACGTGCACGAAATAACTTGGGCAACTTGCTTGTCTTTTTATCCGTCTTCAGCGTTGTATAAATAGTGACGTAGCTGGCTATGCGCCTATTTATACGCCTTGAATACGAATAAAAATACTGCGCCAGTTGCCCAACTTATTTCGTGCACGTTCCTAACAGATCTGTAGTGGCATTACTATATCTTATTTGTAACTACTCAGGCTATGATTTATTAGGCTGTTTAGATGATAAAGGCAAAGAAATAGGCATTTTCTATTCAGCTACTTTTTATGCCATCAATACCTCTACAGCCTAGAAAGTAATAGCCTGAGTAGTTACCGCCAAAGCACCTTTGAATTCAGTTAAAAGTGCTTCATTTAGGTAAACCCTAAAGGACTTTAGCTCTATTATGGTGCAGAATAGAACTTAAAAACACCTCAGTATTTATTAGGTATATAAATTATTCATAATAACAATACCTTCGCCAAAGTGAAAATATTCTCATTTTGTCAAATTCATCGACGCGTAAGCTATTGATTTACATAGAGCGAAACTTGGTATTTTTGGCACAAATCAAAACTGGCGAAGGTATTGAATAATCAATATTTTATTTATATAAAAAATATTATAATTTTATTTGGTCTGTTTATTGCTTAAATTAATTATTCATAGCTAGCAAAAATATTGTGTAGCTTTTCTTTTACCACATTATTCACTAAATATTCTGGAGTTTAAATGGAAACTATTCTGTTTATAATCATCGCTTGTGTCATTACGTATGTTATAACTTCTTCCTCTATAGGTAATTTAGTTTCAGGTTCATCCTCAGAAACAATGAGTCATTCAAATAAAAAGAAGGATGAAGAGGAGAGTAAGCAATTGATGCTTCCAGAAGACTCGACACTTAGGCGCCATTTTCTTAGTATGTTACGCGTAGATGTTGAATCAAGTCTTGCTCCATTTCCGACATGTTTTATACAAAAGCGTCATCATGAGACACTTATTCAAGCAGAAATTGCGAATCGTTTACAAAGTTAGGGAGCTGGAAATAAATAATCGTCCAATATTGGGCAGTATTTTTGTTCGTATTCAAGGCGTAGTAACAGGCGCATAGCTGGCTACGTAACGGTTGCTACAACGCAGAAGACGGACAAAAAGACTCGCAATATTGGATGATTATTTGTTTCCATCTCCCTAAGGAATGTGCACGAAATAACTTGAGCAACTTGCTTGTCTTTTTATCCG
>CAZLLL010000335.1:0-4561 GCA_964560255.1 uncultured Methylomonas sp. | reverse complement strand
GGCGAACAAAAAGACAAGTCAGAATGCACAAGTTATTTGATTCCCATTCCTAAGTTGGGCTAATCAAATGATTATCCCAGCCCAGATTATTATCAACATAAAGTAGCCGTTGTTCAAAATTGACAGGATCAACCTGAATAACTTTACCACTGCCAGTCGTTATCACAAAATGGTTATTGGTCTGATTTAAAGCAATTCCGCCTGCATCCTTAATCGCCAGAGTCGTTACCCATTTTTGCGTTGCGAGCTGCCAAAAAGTAACAATATTTCCACGCGGGCAAGTGACTCCGATGATTCCGCGTTGTGGATGCATACAAATACTTGCCGTGTACTGCCGCATCTCACGCAGTACGTCTTCAGGAGCATACATTAATTCGATGGGGTTATCTTTGTATTGCACCCCTACTAAAGGTATGATATGAGTTTGCGGCCCTTCATATTGCATAGCAATAAGCACCTTATCATCGTCAGTTAGCGCAAGGTGACGAATACTTAAAGACCTATTTGATATTTCTACACGATTAATGAGTATTCCTTTGACTGCATCCATATACACCAATGCAGCTTGCATACTATCTAGATTTAATTTACGCCGTTGATAATCAGGATGTGTGCGTATACCCCCGCTGGCAATCACTAGGGTCTTGTTATCAGAAAGCAAATGAATATCATGAGGGCCGATGCCATAGCTATTCATTTCACCGAGCCTGGAATAATCTTTGCCATCCCAGACACCGATAACACCGACACCGTTATCATAGTTATTTTCCGTGGTGTACAAATACGCACCATCACGGGAAAAGCACCCATGCCCATAGAAATGTCGATTATCAGGACATTGAAGGGTGTTAATCAAGCTCCCTTTTAAAGTATCAACAATTAATAAATGCGTTCCTGGTCTCCGCGAAAATATTACCGCAGTGCTAGTATCAAGTGGATGAAATGCGCCGCTGTGGTAGCGCATACCAGAAGGAATGGAGAACGCATTTTGCCCACTACTATCAATACCGCTGACAGAATAAAGGTGTTCTTTACGTGTGCTCGCTGAAAGAAAGCGCAACGCTGGTTTTGATTTAAAGCGTCTCTGCTGACTACAGCCAGGCATAAAGGGAATCAGACAACCAGCCGTCGCGGCGGCAAGTAAACGACGACGACCTAAGTCTAGCTGTTTTTCAGCATCAGCCATATAATTTAATCACCGTCATTGCTGCTAAAGCCTATGGTAATACCCAATGTCTGGGATAAACTTTGTTTAATAATAGCGATTAATTTAACCAGCTCTGTATGTAGTTCCTTTCCTTTATTTTGTGTTGCTGGATTTTTAATTTGACCAAATAATGGCTTTGGCAGTGCGGATGCAAGTTCTAGACATTTGGAAATTTGTGTACGTAGCCTGAATTCTAAATCGGACTCATTAAAATTGCTGACTAATAAATCATCTAATCCAAAATGACTACCGCCATAATAAATTTGTTGAAAGGTAATTAAGCTACTAATAATATTTTCTTGTGAACGCTGACTACGCCAGGATTCCAGAAAAAAAGCATTAACCTTCGCATTGGGTAAGTGCAAGCCAAAAGGCTTGCCTATTTTTAAGTTCTTGACAATTTCTATGGCGACCAATGCTTCACGCAATATAACAGCAAAAGATTCATCAATCACTAAGGGATTACTGGAATAAGTGAATTCGGCTAGATAACCACGACTAGAATTCCCCCAGGCTTCGAGTAAGTCTTGCGATTGTTTGCTTAGGTTTTGTGCGGCAGATTTTAGGTAATCGCAACGCTGAGTACCGATAGTACTATGGGTAAAAGTGGCAAATCCGCCTTCGTCAGAATCAAATAATAGATACTCCATTGCTGACAGCCCTTGTGCAGGTGAGGCGAATTTAGCAAGCTGCTCCACATTAGGTGATAGATTAGCGCGCAGAAAATTCTTTGCCTGTTTTCTGACCAGGTTTTTATCATCTGGCCAAAATTGAATTTTAAAATCCAGAAAGTTATCTAATGCCGGACCAAAACGAAAGGGCAAGGTTTGTGCCCAGGCTAGCTTCGCAGTATGCCAGGAGCTTTCTATTTGAGTAAATTGTTCAGTAGTTCGACCCGTGTTACAAAACCTCTCTGTTACTTGAGATAAGTGTCTACTTTGCATTGAAAAAGTTTCAAATGAAGGAAGTAATACTCGTTCACTGACACCTTTTACAAAAGCACGGTATGCTGCCTGTTTGTCACCTGCATCAATAAAAGCCCCCTGCATACTGCCTGCGGCGAAAGATTTTGATATTGGACAAAAAACCAGCAGTAGTATCAAGATTAAACCATACAAAGTGGATACTGATTTGTGCTGAAATGAGTATAAATTTACCAGAAGTGCGCTATTTGGTGCCGTATCATTCGCCTGTATGCCAGCAGCCAGAGAAGGTATGTGCATTATTATCATCCGATGTTAAAGATTACAAGTAATTATAACGATTCAAGAAATTGAATTAAAGCATTGCGTTGCTCTGCGTTGAAAGACAGAACCCGTTGTTTTGAGGTTTCAGCCTCGCCATTATGCCACAAGATGGCTTCCATTAGGTTACGTGCACGGCCATCATGTAAAAATAGCGTATGCTTATTAACTGTTTCAGTCATACCAATTCCCCATAGTGGTGCAGTTCGCCATTCGCGACCATTTGCCAGAAATTCAGGTCTGTTATCTGCCAAGCCTTCGCCCATATCATGCAATAACAGGTCAGTAAAAGGGTGGATGGTTTGATTTGTCAATTCAGGAAATACCTCTGAATCTCCTGTCAGCAGAGTGGGAATGTGACAAGCAGCGCATTGGGCTTCATGAAATAATTGTTTGCCTTGCAGAACAACAGGATCATTGACATTACGTCTGGCCGGTACGGCAAGGTTGCTAGAATAAAATACGACAAAATCGAGTATTTCGTCACTCACTTCCGGTTCACCACCATTTGGTGCCTGCAAACAATCCACCTGAATTGCTGTACACTCGTCGACTGGAAAAATAGAGCTTGTTAAACCCATATCACCATTAAAGGCTCCGGCTGACTGTTGTCTAACAGTCGGTTGCCCTAATTTCCAGCCATAACGCCCCAACGCCAGACCTTGCTGCTCGATATCCCATACCCAATTGGCGCGACCACTGATGCCATCATTATCCAGATCCATAGGATCTTCTCTTGATAAAATAGTATTTTGCGGTATGGTATCAATCAAGCCAAGACCAATCATCGGTGGCGCGATACGCGGCGATATCATAACATGACCCGCAAATGGCCCGTAATTTAGTTGTTCAATTCGAAAAGTGGGGAGCCGCAACTCAACTTTGTAACCATCTGTAAATCTCTCGGTAACATCAGTGTAACTTACTTTTATCTGCCCTTCAGGTGCAACATTAGGGCTTGAAAAATCTTGTAGCTGGCCTCCGTAATTAGGCTCAGGGATAGGGCCATGTGTTTTCTGTAATAATTGTTCTTGTTTTGTTTCTGCGGGTACACTCAATCTCATTAACATGGATATTGCAGTGTCCTGATCATTCTCGGGAGGATGTCCGCGCCCATCTTTAATATGGCAGTTCTGACATGCATTAGTATTAAATAATGGCCCTAAACCTTCACGAGCCGTGGTAGACGCAGGGGCAGATACCCACGGGTTGCGAAAAAATGAATTACCTACGGAAAAATCTAAACGCCTGACGATACCTAAGCTAGCAGACGGTCGTGAAAAAGCATCCTCATTAAACGTAAAACTCGTAGCACTTCCGCCTAAAAGGTTCTCATTTTTTTCTGCCTTGCTAAAATCCTGCTTAATAGAAAACTTCACGGGTGGCGAAGTGAAAAGGAATTGCCCCGCAGTATTTGAAAATCCGATATATAGGCTAAAATCGCCAGGAAAATCATGCAAACCTTCAACAATAGAAAGCAAAATTTTCTCTGGCTGGTTTTGGCTAAAGGTTTGTACAGGGATTAACGAGGCGATATTACGATTCCAAACTACCCAGTTTGATGCCTCCGTTTTCATCCATGCAATACCATTATGAATTGCTACTAGGTAAAGCTTGCGCAAAGTACCGACACTTGCCGTCGGGACAGTCAATATAGCAGAAGCAGTTAATAAATCAGTTTCTGCTATATTGGCTTCTGAGGGTACATTAATATTGAATTCAGCCTGTGCACCTGCCTTCTCGCCATTAATGAATATGGTGTCACGGGTATGGCTTGCAGCCATATTATATTGGGAATAAAGGGCGACAACAAAAGCTAGAGGCAATATTTTTATGTTTAACATATTTGATTTTATCAATTTGTTAAGGAAGGCTTATGGAATTTGTAGCCAAATAGTATAACACCTGCTCATCAAGCCTTTCGTGCACATGCAGTGGCTTTTATTACGAGTGAATAAAGTGACAGCCGTCCTGCAAACTCATTCTTATACTCTTCGCTATTAAGGATAGCGGAGAGTATTTATATCAATATAAACTTTCTTGTCAATAAGAATTAGGGGTTGGTTCTAGGCTGTCGAAGCCCCATACCCTATATTGTAGAGTTCGTTTA
>CAZLLL010000334.1:0-4564 GCA_964560255.1 uncultured Methylomonas sp. | reverse complement strand
ACCGTTACGTAGCCAGCTATGCGCCTATTACTACGCCTTGAATACGAACAAAAATACTGCCCAATATTGGACGATTATTTATTTCCAGCTCCCTAACTTGAATTCTAGGTAGTGACTACTACTGACTGTGCATAATACGGTCAATATATAACTCATTGCTTAATCAATACCTTCGCCAATTTTGATTTATGCCAAAAACATCAATTTTTGATCTATGTAAATCAATAGATTACATGTTGATGAATTTGACAAAATGAAAATATTTTCACTTTGGCGAAGGTATTGTTAATATTATAATAATTGCGTCAATGGGCTTTTCTTGGTTATAATTTGCATTAACAGCGAATAGAAGTCACCACCGGTTTTTTTAAACTGTAAACAGCCCCTATTTAATTTTTAGCTGATTTAGTTTTTCTTTTGCTTTTTCAACTCCATAGAATTCAGAGTCACTAGAAACCGCTTTTTCTAAAGCCGATTTAGCCTCTTCATCTCTGCTATTTGCAGCATAAATCATACCTATGTGGTATTGAAATTCAGGGTAGTCTGGAGCCATGGTCATCACTTTTTCCATGGTCACTAAGGCTTCTTCATATTTGCCATTTAAATAATTAAGCCAGCCATAAGTATCTAATAATTCAGCTGCCGTATAATCTTTAAACTTTGTCACTAGACCCAAGGCGTATTTTAATTGCATTGGATCCGTCGATGTTTGACCAATTAACACTGCTAGATTATTCGCCGCCAATGCATTATTCTCATCAAGCTGTAATAATTGCTTATAAGTTTTTATTGCTGCTTGATTTTCTGAATTTTTTTCATAAGCACTCGCAAGGTCAATTAAAAAACCTGTATTTTCAGGCACTATTGCCAAGCCTCGCTTAAAGGTGGCAATCACTTTATCATACTCATTTTCAGCCATGTGTATTGCAGCTATATTCGGGTATACTGCTACAAATTTTTCATTCAGCTTGATAACTTGTTCAAATGTCATTAATGCTTTATTTTTTTGCTTCAAGCTCGAAAATAGAGCCCCTCTAAGATATAATATTGCAACATTTTCAGGGTGTTGCGCAACTAAATCATCAAGCAAGTTCTCTGCTTTATCAGGGGCTTCCATTGCTAAATAGCAGGTCGTTAATTGCGTGATAACATCAATGGCTAATGGCTGAATAGCTAAAACTTTTAAATATTTCTCCGCAGCTAAAGAATATTTAGTTTGCGCAAAATATATTTGTGCCAGTTTATAGGCAATAAGTCCTTCTTTATCAGACTCAGGTAATGAATGAGCAATCTCAATTGCTTTATCCCATTGCTGAGTCTTAATATACAAGTCGACCAGCGAAGTCAGCACATTTATATTCGCATCTCCCGCATCATTTGCCGCTTCCAGTAATTCTATTGCCCCTTTTGGATTATTATCTCGCATCCTTAAACCAACCAGGTCTTGTCTGGCCTTTTTATTTTTAGGATTAATTAACAAGGTTTTTTCCAGTGAGTCTTCTGCTAAATCAAAATAACCACTTTTTAAGTGTGCACTCGCTAATAACATATGCGCCTTTTCAGAATCTGGGTCATCACGCATCACCATGCGCAAGTCAGCAATTGCCTCCTCATATTCGCCTTTTTTGACCAGTATACTTGAGCGCAACATTAAGGCATTCGAATTACTCGGATCTTGTGCAATAATTTCATCCAGTATTTGCCGCGATTTTTCCATATCTCCCTGTTTTGCAGCAAACATAGCTAATAAATTTTTTGCCTGTAGGCCAGTATTCCCTTCTATATCCAAAGAAGCAATCTCAGTTAATACAGCAACAGCCTGCTCAGGCTTATCTTGATACAGCTTGGCTAAAGTAAAACGCAGTTCATAGGTTTTATCGCCTTCGCCAATATAATGTAGCAATGTTTCTTCTGCTGCTTTTTTGCCTTTCTGCTTGAGCAGAAATTGAGTTAATGCTATTTTACGTGTGGCATCATCTGGATCACTGACGATGTATTCACGCAATACTTTCTCTCCCATATCAGGTTTATCCCAGGCGATATAAAATTGCACTAGACTATAACGCAGAGAGGTGTTTTCAGGAAAACGATGTATCAAGGGCAAGTAGACTGTTTCTGCTTCCTGAAAAGACTTTAAAGCAACCAGTGCATTAATTTTGAATAATGCCAGCGTCAAATCATCAGGGTTCACTTTCAGCCCATCATTGACCAAATGTAAAGCCTGTTTGTATTTTTTATTATCTTGATATTGTTTTGCCAGCATCAAAGTTGCTTCAATATCGCCTGGGTTTCTTTTTAAAACAGATTTCAGAATGGCCTGGGACTTTTCAAATTCATCTGTGCGCATAAAAACCGCTGACTGCAAAAGCAGTGCATCAGTATTTGTAGGATCCTTGGCTAATATCTTTGCTGTTATTTCCATAGATTTATCCAGCTCACTGCTTAACAAATAAAGTTTACCCAGTTTATTTTGAGCTTCGATAAAATCTGGTTTTTCCTCTAAAACACCGAGTAACAAACCATACATTTTGCGCCAGTTCTGTTTTTTTTCTTCTAACTGAGCCATCAGATAACGTGCATCAATATTTTTGGGGTTTATCTGCAAAACATTTTTTAGTTCGACGCGTGTTTTCTCATAATTGCCATCATCAAAATAAGTTTGAGCCCTGTTAAAATATTCTTGCTCTCTCTCTTTAGAGCCGCCACAGCCCAATAACAAAAGAAAAGAAATCCAAAAAACTATCCGTAATTTACCTTGAGAAAACATAAAACATCCATTAATTTAAGAAATATACAAAAAAGTACTAAAAATTAACACACTAAAAAAAGTGAGTATTCTAAGCGACTTAAACAAGTAAGCCTCTCTATGAAATAAGTATTCAAGTGCATAGCCTAGGCAAAACAGGTACAGTAAGGTCCGTATCACATACTCGGTATCTATAAAGAATACAGCTGCCAGCACAATCAGCAATACCAGCATATCCTGAGTTGTCAGTTTAAACGTTGATTTTCTGGTGACTACAATTGCCACCGTTGTAATAAGCATTAACAGAAAAAAAAACAGATCGACTGCATTAAGTATCACTTGAGAAAATTTAGCAAGCGAGTAACAAAAAGCCAATACAGAACCATACACACCAATACGTATGAGATTATATTGTAATTTAAGAGGTACCCACTTAATAACAAACGTTGCGAACAAGAAGAAAGTAAATTCCAGATACCATACTGGTTGAAAAACGAACAGCAAACAGGCTAGCAAAAAAACAAAATAAGAAATAATAGAATATTCAATATACTTACCGCAGAAAGAATATAGCCAAGGATATTTACGTAATATATCCCTGCGCCTATCTTCTACAGTAACGATAGATTGATGCACCCATTTGCGTTGCCCCGCAATATAAAAGGTAAATAATACCACCGCTGATACTAATACATAAAATCCCACGACCTCCCAGTCAGCCGAATACCGTAACCAGAAAGCGGATATTAAAAAAACGGCTTGTAGTATATAAATAACGACAACTGAGCCTTCATGACTTAAACCATAACGCAGCAATTTATGATGAATATGGCGCTTATCAGGAGAAAAGGGGGAGCCTCCAGAACGAATTCTTTGCGTCATAACAGAAATCGTATCCAGAATAGGTAAGCCCATAATCAGTAAAGGTAAGGCTGGGTTATAGGCAATACTCACATGTTGCGTTAGTAAAATGGCTAATACAGCTGTGACAAAGCCAATAAACTGGCTCCCCGTGTCCCCCATAAAAATGTTGGCAGGATGCGTATTAAAACGTAAGAAGCCAACAATCCCTCCCATAAGCCCTATTGCAATAACCCCCACCTCTATTCCACCGGAATAAAAGGCAAATAAGGCAATACACACGAGTGACAGTAGCATAATTCCAGCCGCCAAACCATCTAAGCCATCTGACAAATTCACTGCGTTGGTACTACCAACAACAAACAGAATCGTTAGTAAATAGCTTATCAATAAGGGGGCTTCATTAATCCCCATAAAAGGGACTATTTTAATATAGACACCTTGGCTAAGCACATAACAAATAGCTAAAATTTGACCTAAAAATTTCCATTTATAATTGATTTCAAAAATATCGTCCGCTACACCAAATAGAATAATAATAAAGCCACCAACAATAATAGAATCATATAGGCTATTAACGGGCAGCAACACCAGCGCAGAAAGTATACTTCCCGCCGCAATAGCAACCCCACCACAGCGAGGAATGACAGTTGCGTGTACCTTTCTTTCCCCAGGGGCATCGAGCATACCCAGTTGGGGAGCATGGCGAATCAAGGTGGGAATTAAGCCCCCACTAACAATCACTGCAATAAAAAATGCAATTAAGTATTCCATAACTTAATACTTATTCCTGAATAAACATTTACATTCATCTAAAAATTCTCTCTAAGGAATGGGCACGAAATAAGTTGGGTAACTGGCTCAGTATTTTTATTCGTATTCAAGGCGTATCAATAGGCGCATAGCCAGCTACGTCACTATTTATACAACGCTGAAGACGGACAAAAAGACAAGCAA
>CAZLLL010000333.1:0-4582 GCA_964560255.1 uncultured Methylomonas sp. | reverse complement strand
CATTGCTTCATACTTTAAAAGTGTAAACTACTTTTAGGGACAAATGAAAGATGCCGATAAAATGCTAGTAAAGTCGTTGATTATAAATAACGTATTTTTCATAAGCCATTGATTTATGTTAAATGGTAAGATAAATAGGGGCTGAATAGCCTGTTTTTTTCGATATTTTACATTTTAAAAAACTTTAAAGTATTGAATTTAAACGATCTCTACAATATAGGGTATGGGGCTTCGGCAGCCTAGGTTGCACCCTATTTTATCCACCATAGCTGGCGCGGAATCATTGGTGGCTCCAATGGTGCATAAAATTCACCCTACAAAATAATAATCTCACGTCAAAAAGTGTAAACCGAGAAATGAAAGATGCCAAAAAATGAATAATAAATACATCAACCCCTATACAGATTTTGGCTTTAAAAAGTTGTTTGGCGAAGAGGCAGGTAAGGACTTATTAGTCGATTTTTTAAACCAACTTCTGCCTGCATATCATCAAATCAATACATTACACTTTAAAAATTCAGAAAAAATAAATGATACGCTCAGTGAGCGTAAAGCCATTTTTGATATTTACTGTGAAACCAGCACGGGTGAAAAGTTTATTGTAGAAATGCAAAAAGCTAAAGTGAAATACTTTAAAGAACGTTCTTTGTTTTATTCCACTTTTCCAATAAAGGAACAAGCACAAAAAGGGGGCTGGAACTTTAATTTATTACCTGTTTATTTTATTGCTATTTTAGATTTTCACTATGATGAGCAGGAAGAGGAAAGAAAGTTCAGGCGTGATGTGTGCTTAAAAGATCAGGATGGTACAATTTTTTATGATAAATTGCATTTTAAGTTTTTACAGATGCCATTGTTTAACAAACAAGCGCATGAGCTGGAAAACCATTTTGATAAATGGGTCTATTTTTTAAAAAATCTAGAGTCATTTGATCATATCCCCAGCATACTCAATGAACCTATTTTTAAAAAAGGGTTTGAAATAGCAGAAATATCACAGCTACAACCGACTCAATTTGAAGCTTACCAAAAAAGTTTACTGGAATACTGGGAAGTTAAAAATGTAATGGATACTTCTTTTGAAGAGGGCAGGGTCGAAGGTGAAATAAGGGGTGAAATAAGGGGAGTAATAAAAGTAGCTATTGCTTTAATGCAACAAAATATAGCAATTGATATAATCGCTAAAACGACAGGGTTAACGATAGAGGAAATTGAAAATCTTTAAGTTAGGTAACTCGCAATAAATAACCTACCCATATTGCGCAGGATTTTTGTTTGTCTTCAAGGTATAGAAATAGGCGCATAGCAGGCTACGTAACTATTTATATCACGCCGAAGACAGACAAAAAGACCAGCAAGATGGGGGGGGGTATTTGTTGCGAGTTACCTTATCTCGTTCTCACTGTTTTTGAGTTGTGTAGCAAAGTAGGTTGGAATAGCGACAGCGTTTTCCGACATGATAAATATGATGGCTTTGGTGGATGTGCTGCTGTTTTTCCATCCTACGAGACTAATTATTGTATTCACAAAATTGCTAATAAAAAAATTAAATATGCCATTTAGCCAAAGTTCACAGATTTCAACAATTATTCAATATATCGAAAAAATCAACCCGGAATCCATCTTGGATGTGGGGGTTGGTATGGGGCAATATGGGTTTTTATCACGTATCAACCTTGAAAATCTCAACCTTTTCAATATTAATGGAGCACATGCGGAACAAAGAGATAAAAAAGAATGGCGGGTGCGTATCGATGGTATAGAGGGCTATGCAGGGTACTTAACGCCTGTGCATGATTATTGTTACAATGAAATAATGATTGGCGATGCCCTAAAGGTTTTACCTGCTATCCCTGATAAAAGTTACGAACTGGTGATAGCGATAGATATTCTGGAGCATTTCACCACTGAGGAAGGTCTGGTTTTTTTAATAGAATTAAAAAGAGTGGCGAGTCACTTCTGCCTAATTAGTACACCTAAAGCTTTTATTCATCAAACAGTTGAAGCGAATCCACTCGAAAATCATCGTTCTTTATGGACAAAAAATGACCTGATTAATAATGGTTTTACTTTCTTGTTAGATAATGAAGAAAGCTGGATTCATATTTATCAGGAAGAGTAAGGAGGTATTTAATAACTTCTTCCCGTTTTGCTTGCAATGTAATTGTAACTATTCACCTCCCCCTCTGAAAAACATGGATTGAATAAAGCTTTTCTAATAAAACCTCCCCTAACCCCTCCTTGTCAAGGAGGGGACTGTACATGTAATCACGTTGTGTAGACTTAAATCTCCTTCCCAATAAATAATCAACAAGACATGACCGAACTTTCTGCAAAAGATAAAAATATCTCTTCCTTTTACCGAGATATGACCTTTCCACTGAATGTTTATGCACATGCCTTATTTTTAGAGGAAGGTCAGGTCAGCTATTTGCACTATGGACTTTTTCAAGAAACGAATACTCGTTTACAAGATGCTCAGTTTTACTCTACGCAACTGGTTTTAGCTGAGCTACCTAAACTGCCATGTCGAATACTCGAAGTCGGCGTGGGCTTAGGCACTACACTTAAACTATTAACTGATATGGGTTATCAGGCTTATGGCATGAGTCCTGATAGTGAACAAATTAACTATGTTAATAAGCAATGGGGCGGGGACGCGCCTGTTCAGTGTCAAAAGTTTGAAGATTTTACTGCTGTAGCGAATAGCTATGAGGTTATTTTATTTCAGGAGTCTGCTCAGTATATTGATCCCTTAAGTATTTTTAATCAGTGTTTAGATTGTTTAGTGTCTTCAGGTTCTTTGATTATTCTTGATGAGTTTTCGCTGGATAAGGAATCAGGTTTCGCCAATTTGCATACACTTGATGACCTGCTTGTTTTAGCCCAGCGCTTCGGTTTTAAGCTTATAAAACAACAGGATTTATCTACTTTAGCCGCACCAACCTTAGATTATCTGCTAAAGCTGACTCAAAAACATCGGCAAAAATTGATGGCTGATTTAAATTTATCATCAGAGCAGCTTAAGCAATTAGACGAGTCGAATAGAATCTATAAAAACCATTATACGCAAGGGCGCTATGGCTATGCGCTGTTACATTTTAAACAGGAGAAGCATCCTAAGTGGCACTTAAAACCCTTTAATTACCAGCATTTTAATAAAATACAGGATTTGTTTAGACTTTCATTCAATCAGACAGTGTCTGCTGATTTCTGGCAATGGAAATATGCATCTGACCAGGCACGGAGACTTTGTGTCTGGGAAAAAAATGAATTAATCGCACACTATGGCGGTATACCGAGAGACATTCTGTATTTTTCTAAAAATAAAACGGCTGTGCAAATTGGGGATGTGATGGTACATCCTTCGGGGCGTGGGATATTGACAAGAACGGGGCCTTTTTTTCGTCTGGCAGCTAGCTTTTTAGAGCAATATATTGGTTTTGGAAAATCTTTTTTACTTGGTTTTGGCTTTCCAAATGAACGTGCAATGAAAGTGGCAGAACATTTGGGGCTGTACACAGAGGTAGGGCATATGCTTGAAATATCCTGGCCAGTGGTACGCTCTCGACCTGGTATATTTTCTTATTTAAGGTTTATTGATAAAAACAATGTGCAAAACTATATCGATACGATTAATGTTTTATGGCAGGCAATGGCAGATGATTTACACAATGCTATTGTCGGTGTACGTGATTCTGCTTATTTGCTAAATCGGTACTTAAATCATCCACAGCAGTCTTACCAGGTTATTGTTATTAAAAACCGTATGACAGCTAAACCTTATGGTATTGTTATCTTGCACATCAATGATCGGCGTTGTGATATCGTGGATATTATTTCCCCGCTAAAAAACATACCTGTATTGATTTTTCACGCTCAGCGGCTGGCAGCGAATAGGCAATGTGAGCAATTATTTTGTCAGATTAGCAATAATTTTGCCGCTTGTTTTACAACAAGTCACTCTTCTTCTAAGGCTATGGATATCCGTATTCCATGCAATACATGGACATCGGGGCCGAAGCCTGAAATAATAAAAAACCATTGGTGGTTAATGGGAGGAGATATGGATTTTAGATAGTCTGTTATTAACCTTAAATTTTGTAAGCTTTAGTTTCACTCACGAGCTGTTTACATTTCGTCAGGAGTGTAATAGCTTTAGCTATTGCTGTATACGAAAAAGCTAAAACTTTTTATGCCTGCTGAGCTGTTTAGGTATTGAAATGAAATCAGCTACGCACTTAGGACTCACATTGAGCGGGTATGGTTTTATATTTTTCGATTAATCTTTAATTTAAAAACAAATGGTTATACTAATTTTAGTAGGTTTCAATGACTTATACGGAGCCATTTAAAATCAATGTGTTACATGCAGTCAAAAATACCAGATTTCTAATATTATATTTTATTATTTATACTGCTTTCCATAACACTATGATTATTAATGTATTTTTAATATAGAAAACAGAAAATAGACCCGCTCAATGTAAGTACTTATAGAAATAGTTACGATTATTGGCTACCAATTTAAGACGGGACGATTAGGTAGGGTGCATTTTATGGGAGCGGCCGACAAGGCTGT